>JARRQC010000151.1:0-10083 GCA_037382165.1 bacterium
GCCGATCATCTTCAGGGTGCTGTGCTCCCCGGCCACTTTTGAAAAATAAATGTCATAATCCTTACCGTCTTCATCGGTCATCAGCAACCTTGCCAGGTTCATGTGTTTTTCGGAATCGAGGCTGTGGTGACATATCGGACAGTAAAATTCAATGATATCACCCTTTTCGTACTTGAAGTCAGGGTGTGTGATCACGTTATAGTTCCCCAGTTCAGGATGTAATAGGACAAGGCCGCCGGGATGATGTTTTCCTTTGGCAGACAAGATGATTCCATCCTTGATCCTGATCTGCCCATAGCATTTCGGGCACTTGTAATCTGCGTGCATGATCTTTGTTTTTAAGGGGTTAAATGTCACCCTAAAGATAACCAATATCCGGCAGTTATGCAAACACGCCATGTGAATAGTGACCAATGTGTCGTATCTTTGATTTACTTTCCCGGCTGTTGCCAGGAAATTTGGTTTGACTTCAAAATATGCTTACCATGGCAACTAACTTTTATAAGAACGCTGTCCTGCAACTATTACAAAAAATGAAGCTTGGAAAACTTTCCCTTACGGATGAAAACGGCAATCAGCAGGTTTTCGGACAGACGGATGAAATTGACGCCGACATTCATATCAAAAGCAAGGAGTTTTATCAGATGGTCGTGCTTTATGGCGATATCGGATTTGGTGAAGCCTTTATGCAGGGGTTGTGGGAAACCCAATCGGTTACCGCGGTGATATCCTTCATGATTGCCAATTTGGCGCACCTTCCCTCGTTGAGCGGATCATAAAAAATAGTAAGTCCCATTTCGATCCTGGTATGACCTATTCATGTGCTTATTTCGAAGAAGACAAATTATCACTTGAGCAGGCGCAAAGCAGGAAATATGACAGATTATGCAGAGAGACAGGTCTTCAAAAGGGTGACCGGGTGCTGGAGATTGGATGTGGCTGGGGTGGTTTTGCCATCCACGCGGCGTCAAACTATGACTGCCATGTAACCGGTATAACGATTTCCAGGGAGCAATATAATTATGCCAGGTCAAGGGTTGAGAAGGCCGGCCTGGAGAACAGCGTGGAAATTGTTTTCGAAGACTATCGTAGGATCACCGGAAAATTTGACCGGATTGTCTCTATTGAAATGATCGAAGCTGTAGGGCACAAATACCTGGAAACTTACTTCCGTAAGATCACGGACCTGCTCAAACCTGATGGCGTACTGGGTTTACAGGCGATCATCATCCCTGATAACCGTTACGAAGAATACCGTAAGAGCGTGGACTGGCTGCAAAAACATATTTTCCCCGGCGGCCTGTTACCTTCGGTGGCAAAGATCAATGATTCAATCAACAGGGTTGGAAATCTTAACCTCTACAGTCTGAAGGAAATGGGATTGAGTTACGCCGGGACCCTCAGGCATTGGTTCAACAATTTTAATCACAACCTGGAAGCGATAAATAAACTCGGATTTGACGAAATATTTCTGAAAAAGTGGGAATATTATTTGTGTTGTTGCGAGGCTTCGTTTCTTCAAAGGAACATCAATGTGGTACAAATGGTCTATGCCCGTCCGAACAATACACGGATATAAAGTTGTAAGGATTAGATCCTCTTGACAGTGATTGTCGAGCACTTCACCAATTCACGATGTGGTACATGTGCCGCAAGGAACCCCGCATTTTACGAAACACTGGAAGACTATCCAGAGGTCATACATATCGCCTATCACCCCAGTTCACCATACAGTTCGTGTATCTTCAGCCAGCACAACCCGGAAGAAAATGACGACCGGACCAACTTTTACGGTATTTACGGCGGTACACCCCGGGCAGTGATTCAGGGTAATGTAGTCCCGGTGCAGAATCCCCTGGTGGAACCGGAACAGATCGACATCCATCTGGGTAAAAATTCGGATTACAGCCTCACATTAAATAAGGAATTGACAGGTGGTGATGAATACAAAGTCAGCCTGACGATCGAAAGGGTTTCGGGGAGTGGTTCGGAGGAGTTGATGCTTTACGCCGGACTGGCGGAAAAGGAGGTGCAATATGCAGCGCCAAACGGGGAGGATATCCATCCCAATGTTTTCCGTAAGGTATTGAATCAAACGAGCATAAACATCATGCCAGGTGAAAGCCAGACATTAACGGAAACTTATGTCACGGATGATGAGTGGATAGAAGAGGAGATATACGCTTTCGCCATCCTGCAGGATGAAGAAACCAATATGATCATGCAGTCAGCCACTTCACTGGACTCACCCGCTTCCGTCACCGAAAGATCAACAGGGGAGTTGGGCAGCGTGTTTTTCCCCAACCCTGCGCGTCAGCATACATCGGTCCTGCCACCATACAGGGGCAGGTTCATTACAGCAGAACTGTATACCCTTACCGGAAATAAAGTCCGGACTTATCAACAACCTGAAAAGATCGACCTTCAGGATCAGCTGCCAGGACTCTATCTGATGGTATTGACGGATGGAAAGGGCAGAAAGTATACGACACGGCTGGTAAAGACCTTATAGATCTGAAAGAAGAAAGGTGTTTGATCCATTATCCTGGAGTGCTGCCCCTGGATTGAGTTTTCACCCCTTTTACAGGAAAGAATTTTTCTGGCGAGAAAGATATTCCTTAAAATCACCTGCATAGAAACGGGCGTGTGGGTCACGCGAAAGACCTAATCGAATACCTGGATTTGCAATTGAATAGCAAATCGCTGTCGTCAGAAGAAAAGAGAAAGTCATAGTGTGAGTTCCTTCCGTCCTTCCAATATAAATCACTTAAATCATATCTGTTTATGATTCAAGTACGGCCCGTGTCTCAATGAAAGGGGTGTGGTACGTATTACCTTAAAATTGGATTAGCTCACGTTGGAATGCTTTGTCAGTCGGAGTAATTACAAAATGCAATGACATTAATTTTCCGGTTTCGCTGACAGGTTCAGGCTGAATTTCTACTTGCATTGATATTTCCGTATAAGGAACGTTTTACGATTTTTTCATAAACTTTTTTCCGCCTTGAATTCTGCTCAATTTTCTGTAAGGCATATTGCTGGATAAGCAGCAAGGGCAAAACGATCTGTTCCCTGATGGCTATTGAATTCCTTGAAACGGGTTCTTCTTCCATTAACATGCTGTAACCGGAAATGAGCAATGTCATTTCTTTAGACAATTTGTACTCGTCATACAACATGTTCCAGAAATCCTTAAAGTCCTTATCCTTGCTTATATATTCCGTCAATTCGAAATAACATTTTGATAAAGACATCATGCTGTTAAGGATCAATGCCTTAAAGAAAGGTACTTCCCTGAACAATGTTTTTAATTCCTCCGTTTTGCCCTCGTTTACCAGGGTCCGGATCGCCGTTCCGACACCAAAGTATCCTGGCACATTTTGCTTCAACTGACTCCAGGAACCCACAAATGGTATCGCCCGCAGGTCCTTTAATTCGAGTTTCGACTGGTTTCCCCTTTTTACGGGTCTGCTGCCGATATTAGCCTGGCCGTAATACTTCAGTGTACTCTTGTTCTCCAGGTAAGGAATGAACATCGGGTGGTTTTTAAGTGCAGTATATTTTTCATGGCTTAACCAGGCCAGTTGTTCGATGAGCTTCCTGGAGGCATCGGAAATGATATTTTCATTATCGCTCAGATGCTGGGATAATCCCGCGGTCAGCAATTGTTCGACATTGTAAGTAAAGTGCTCTTTGGTCCCGTACCTGCTTGAAATGGTTTGCCCCTGGATGGTCAATTGAATGGCATGATTTGCAATTTGCCTGGTTTGGGATGCATAAAACTGGTGCGTTTTCCCTCCGCCGCGTGCGGGAGGACCTCCGCGGCCATCAAAGAATACCGGCCTGATATCATACTGGTTGCAAAGGGCTGATAAATTCTCCTTGGTCTTAAAAATGGACCAGTTCGCCTGCAGATATCCCCCGTCCTTCGTACCGTCAGAGAAACCGAGCATCACGGTCTGTATATTACCCCGCTGACGGAGGTGGTTTCGGTATTCAGGTATCTAAAACAGTTCTTTCATTATGGTGGCTGAGTTTGCTTTCGGTATTCAGGTATCTCAAACAGTTCTTTCATAATGGTGGCTGAGTTTGCCATCCCTTCCATGGATTCGAATAACGGAACGATGTCCATGGTTATGTTATCCTGTCCCCAGCAGCACCATTTCAAAAGACCGTATACAAACAGAACAGAGAATATATCCTCTGAATTGCTGATAATATACCTGTTACACCCTTCCTCACCATTCATGGCCTGAATTTGTTTTAATTGCGAGATGTTCCGGATGGTATCGACTACAAGGTCTTTCTCGAAATGATCTGCCTGAACGTGTAGTTCTCTGGTCATAAGGATAGAGATTAGTTCTTCCTTGCCCAATTCATCCAGCCGCTCTGAGATCAGTTTTTCACGGATCAGGATGGTCTCGATGGTTTCTTTATGAACCCGGTGATTTTGGCGTATGTCAAGCGATGCAAAATGGGTTTTGAAAATTTTTACCTTGTTTATCAGCTGCTCAACCTCTTCCGCGTACAAAGCATTATAATTTTTCTTCAGCATTTCCCTGACCTGTTTCAGCGGTTCGATAAGCGCTTTAAAACTTATGGTTCTGGACGGATCGAACATGGGCATATACAGCCTTGTCCTTAGCTCTGAGATAACATCTTCAACTTCCCGGAAGGTTAATTTTTTCTGTAAGCGTTTTATATCCTGGTAGTAGCATTTCATCAGGTTCATGCGAAGTTCATCCGCAACAGCTAGGGTTGTTTCTGAGGTAACGAAGGGATTGCCATCACGGTCACCACCCGGCCAAAACCCAAACTGCAGGATATTGGTATTATCAAACTCGGTGTTTCTTAAATTTTTCTTGATATCGGTATAAATTTCACTGGCGGCTTCATAGTAAACATTACGCAGGAAATAGATGATGTTCTTCGCCTCGTCAAAAGGGGTAGGTTTTTTTGCGTTGATCAGGGAAGTCATGCCCAGTTGTCTCAGGGTAAGGTCTATTTCATTAATATCATTGTTGGTGATGAGTGCCTTCAATCTGGCGATGATATCCAAAACAGAAGGAGGATAAAACTGGGTTGGGTGGGCTGTAAATACAAGACGCGCGCTGAAGTTGGAAAGTTTTTCCAGGATTTTTTGTTTCTCTTTATGACCTTCGGGCAGGTGAATATACTCTTTGAGCGATAAATAATCGTCAAGCTTGAGCAGGTCCCTGAATGCAGCATCTTCTACGGCGTCATACAGCACAATTTGTCGTTCAACATACTGGATAACCCGGAACATGAAATCGATCTTTTCCTTTTCGGAGGTGAGCTCTGTATGCATACTGAAAAAAGAATCCAGCGTGTTGACAGGGTCCTTGCCTGATTCCAGTCCTTGTTTGGCTGTCTTATACAACAAGGGAATAAGCATTCCTATATTACTGACGTTTGGGTACGGAAGATTCAGGAAGAGGCTGTTATAGACATTGAACTTGTTCTTTACCTGTTTTTCGAATGCTTTCGTTTTATACGTATCCTTCATGGGCTTCACTTTTTTACCATCGGACGGCTAATTTATTCCTTAGATCATTCCTGGGTTCATGTATATAATGATCGACCTCACTTATTGTTCAATAAAAATATAAATCCTGACGCAATAAATTCAAAGGTTGTGCTGGAACTGGAACAAAAAAAGCCGCTATGCCATTCATCCAGAATGAGTGGCATTTAGCGGCTGTTTCCAGTTGTGTAATAAGCTTAGGTCATCTTAATCATCATCGTCATCATCGTCATCATTGTCTTCGTAATAGGACATATCTCCCATCATCAGCCAATTGCCCCCGTCTTTCACATAGAATTCCACGTTCCTTCCTTTAACATCTTCCTCTTCCTTGATGTCGCCCATTTCAAAAACAGAATAAAAGCTGAAATAATAATAAACTATTGCATTGTCACCATCTACTACGATACGGGCAGGTTCCAGGTCATAATACTGCACCGTCATGAATTCGCTGTATTTTTCATACATCTCTTTCCATTTCGCTTTGGACATGGGAAGTGGGCGTTCATTGTTCCATCCCAGGTATTTGTCATGGATACCGTCGAATGCGCCTTCCATGTTACCGGATGCCCAGGCTGCCCATCCTTTTTCCACGGTCTGCCATACTTCTTTTTGTTCTTTGGACCACTCCTGGGCAACAAGTGTTGATGATCCTAAAAACGCGATGCAGGTAAATGCGATAATAAAATAATTTTTAAAGTTTTTCATAAAAACCTCCTTGTTTAATGAATAATAAATAAATGGATTGCTTTCTTTGGTCAAAGTGGATCAAAGTTAAAAGAATACTGGGAAGGACTGAAAATAAAATTGTTAAGCAAATGTTAAAAGTGAATGAAATGATGGTAAAAAAGTGATTTGAGAACCCTGACCTGACTCCCGGAAAGGATCATTTTGCATAGATTAAACCCAAAATAAAAAGTCTTCACGCTTAGAAACGAAAAGGCTGTGTGATTTCAGTGATCCGGGAGGGACTTCCCTCGTCCTGCAGCCTCGGGATAAACTTCTCATTCCTCCCAACTCCCTGTGCCTGGTATTGAAATGTACGTAAAAATAAAGCTCCCCGTAAAGGAAGCTTTATGATGTGATCCGGGAGGGACTCGAACCCGCGACCCGCAGCTTAGAAGGCTGCTGCTCTATCCAGCTGAGCTACCGGACCGAATACTTATAGTCAGGATTTAATGTGTTTCAACTGGTTGCAGCTTGTCAACAGTTGTCATTTCCTGATTTATTCAGCGCCTGCAAAATTAATACAAAAGAAGTGATGTTATGATGTAGCTGGCTTTTTTATTGAAAGTGAAGCAGGGGTGAAACATAAGGTTAGACAATTACAGCCTGGCTTTTCTTTTTATGGTTAATGATTTGGGGACTGGAAGGAATGCTTATGTGCCTGAAAATATATAATGGTCAGAAGCCGGTCTCGAATTCTTCTCTAACCCCGCTCAGGCCAGCGATGCAAACATCACCTCGACGGGATGCAGGGCCTCGCGGCCTGTCCCATCCTTGATCTGGTGGCGGCAGGAAGTGCCGGGGGCGGCAATGATGGTTTCCTGCTCAGCGTTACGTACAGCAGGGAACAAGACAAGTTCACCCACCTTCATGGACAGCTCGTAATGCTCCTTCTCATAACCGAAGGATCCGGCCATGCCGCAACAACCTGAAGGTATTTCTTCAACTGTGTAGTTTTCCGGGAAGCCCAGGATGAAAAGTGTAGGGGATGTGGAAGCCAGCGCCTTCTGGTGGCAGTGGCCGTGCAGCTTGATGTATTTTTTTGTTGTTGTGAATTGTTCCTTTTTTATTTTACCTGCTTTGATCTCCCGTTCCAGGAATTCGTCGATCATCATGCAGTGTTTGGCGAGCTCTTCGGCTATTGGTTTTAACAGGTCGCCCACCAGCTCCGGGTATTCGTCCCTGAAACCCAGTATCGCCGATGGCTCAATGCCTACGAGCGGTGTTTCCCCGCTGATCACTTCGCTGAGTGCAATGACATTCTCGATGGCCAGCTCCTTTGCTTTTCTGACCAAACCTTTGGAAAGATAGGACCGGGCGCTTTCCACATGCTCCGGGATAACCACCTCATAACCCAGCTTCGTCAGCAACCTGATGGCCTTGATGCCAATATCCGTATCGTTGTAGCGGGTAAACTCATCGTTAAACAAGTAAACTTTACCGTTTGTATAGTGCGTACCGTTTCCTCCTTGTTTCTCTTTCTCAAACCATTTTTCCAACGGACGCTTGCTGAGCAAAGGAAATTTTCGCTTCGGCGCAAAGCCAACTGTTTTTGCCACCATGCCGGAAGTGAACCGGTTTGAATTTACAAAGTTGTAGAGTCCGGGTACCTTGCTTCCAAGTTTACTGACTTTGGAAATGTTGGCGATGATCTTCGTCCTCAGGGGCACCCCATTCGATTCGTAGTAGTGTTGCAAAAACTCTGCCTTCAGCTTGGCTACATCCACACTTGAAGGGCATTCGGATTTGCAGGCCTTACAGGAAAGGCACATGTCCATGACCTTGTAAATCTCTTTATGATCAAAAGGATTGTCTTTGGTTGAATGGGTAAGGAACTCCCTCAGGATATTGGCACGTGCGCGCGTGGATTTGTCTTCGTCGAGGCTGGCCATGTAGCTTGGGCACATGCTGCCGCCAATGATGGCCGTTTTCCGGCAGGCTGCGGTACCGTTGCATTTTTCGGCAGCGCGTAGTATGCCCTGGTCCTTGGAGAAATCAAAGTAAGTTTCAATCTCTCTTGTTGCTTTTCCAGGCTCGTACCGCAGGCTGGTATTCATCTTCGGCGTATCGACAATCTTGCCCGGATTGAAAATATGTTGCGGATCCCAGGTGTTCTTCAACGCCTTCAGCAGCCCGTAAATTTCATCGCCCAGCATATAGGGAATGAATTCCCCCCTGAGCCTTCCGTCGCCATGTTCGCCGCTCAACGACCCCCTGTATTTTTTAACCAGAGCCGCGGTATCCTCAGCAATCTGGTGGAACAATTCCACATCTTCTTTTTTCTTCAGGTTAAGTACCGGCCGCAGATGCAACTCTCCGGTTGCAATATGGGCGTAGTAGACACATTGCTTTCCATACTTCCGAAATACCTCTTCCATTTCGGCGATATAGTCAGGCAGGGCCTCGGGGCTGACGGCTGTATCTTCGATGACAGGTACTGGTTTGGCGTCACCGGGCATATTGCTCAGTATGCCCAGGCCAGCCTTGCGCAGTTCCCAGACCTTCTTAATACCACTGCCGTTAATCACCGGGAAGTGGTATCCATATCCGGCCTGGCGCATTTCCGCTTCCATTTCGGTTGCTTTCCGTTCTATTTCCGCCAGATTGTCCTCTGCGAATTCAACAATGAGTATGGCGCCGGGATCTCCTTCAACGAAAAAGCGGTTCCGCTGCTGTTCGATATTTTCTTTGGTAAGGTCGAGTACAACCTTATCCATCAGCTCCACAGCTACGGGATCGTACTTGAGTGCGATCAGGTTTGCACGGAGCGCGTCAGGAACGGTATTTAAATGAATACAGACCAGTGCTTTGTTTGCAGGTGGAAGCGGTACCAGGTTGAGCTTGATCTCGGTTGTGAAAGCGAGCGTACCCTCCGAACCGGCAAGTAGTTTGCAATAATTGAACGGATCCCCATCCTGTGAAAAAGGTTCGCTATTGAGCAGGATATCCAGCGCGTAGCCCGTGTTCCGACGCTCCAGGTCCGGGTGGGGATATTCTTCCCGGATGGCATCCTGGTTGTTCTTGTCGGTTAATATCTCATTAATTCTTCGGTAGACTTTGGCTTCCAGTGTTTCTCCCTTTTTCTTTTCGGCGAATTCGTCAGGGGAAAGGGATTTGAAAACCGCCTCGCTGCCATCGCTCAGAAGGGTCGTCAGTTCGAGGGTGTGGTCTCGGGTACTGCCATAAACAAGAGAGTGGGCGCCACAGGCATTGTTGCCTACCATGCCGCCCATCATGCAGCGATTGGAGGTGGAAGTCTCCGGTCCGAAGAACAGTCCGTAGGGTTTGAGGTAACTGTTCAGCTCATCCAGGATGACGCCGGGCTGTACCCTGACCCAGTGTTCTGCTGTGTTCAGTTCGATGATCTCCGTCATGTAACGTGAAACATCGACGATGATACCTCCTCCCACCACCTGACCTGCCAGGGAAGTGCCTGCAGTGCGTGGGATCAGCGAGGTATTGTTTTCACGGGCAAAATGGATCAGTTTCCGAATGTCCTCCTTATGCCTGGGAAAAGCAACTGCCTGAGGTATCTCCCGGTAGGCCGAGGCATCAGTTGAATACATCAGCCGGCTGGAAAGGTCCTGCTTCAGCTCCCCGTCAAAAGTAACAAGGAGTTTTGCAAGTTTATGCTGCAGTTTACTTTCGTGTGATTGACCGGCCATGTCTTTATGTCAGTGTTATTGCGGATTATCGGTAATTTCGAATATCTTGTCTGCGCTTTTTGCAATAAAGCCTCCGTATAATTTTCCCGATGCATCAGGATAGCGGCGGGCGAATTCATAATAGCAGGAGGGTATGCTGAAAATCCC
>JARRQC010000152.1:0-6030 GCA_037382165.1 bacterium
CCAGGGAAGAGAACAAGCCCGTATTTTTAAGCATTGGCTACTCCTCATGCCACTGGTGCCATGTCATGGCTCACGAGTCATTCGAAAACTAGGGCATTGCCAGCCTGCTGAACCTATCACACATCAAAAAAGCCTCCCAAACGGAAGGCTTTTTCACTATAATATGTATTGCCTGTTACGCCAGTTTCTGTTCTTGTACAAAGTCGTTCAGGATGCCTTCCAGGTTGGGGAACCCTATTTCCTGCAGGTCATAATACACACGGGTATTGGGTTTATTGATCTTCACGATCCGGTTCAGGTCGATCGGGGTGCCGATGACCACGGCATCACAGTCGGTATTGTTGATGGTGGTCTCCAGGTCTTTCAACTGCTGGTCGCTGTAGCCCATCGCGGGAAGCAGGGTGCCGATGTTAGGGTAGATCTGAAAGGTCTCCGACAGTTTCCCTACCGTGAACGGTCTCGGATCCACCAGCTCGGCAGCGCCGAATTTCTGGGCGGCTACTGTGCCGGCACCCAGTTTCATCTCCCCATGGGTGAGCGTTGGGCCATCTTCGACGACCAATACCCTTTTCCCTTTGATCACCTCCGGCTTGTCCACCTTGATGGGGGATGCTCCGTCCACGACGATAGCCTTCGGGGCCACCTTTGCAATGTTCTCGCGTACGGTTTGAATTGCCTCGGGGGCAGCTGTGTCCATCTTATTGATCACGGCCACATCGGCCATCCGCAGGGTAACCTCTCCGGGGTAGTACCTCAATTCATGTCCGGGGCGGTGCGGATCGACCACGGTAATGTTCAGGTCCGGTTTATAGAAGGGGAAATCGTTATTTCCGCCATCCCACAGTATCACATCGCACCCATCGGGATCCTGCTCAGCAGCGCGAAGGATCGCTTCATAATCCACACCGGCATAAATAACATTGCCACGAACTACATGTGGTTCATATTCTTCCATTTCCTCGATGGTGCATTTGTGTTTGGCGAGGTCTTCGACGGTGGCAAAGCGCTGCACTTTCTGGGCAACCAGGTCGCCGTAAGGCATGGGGTGACGTATGGCGACGACCTTCAGCCCTTTGGCCATCAGGTATTCTATCACCTTACGTGAGGTCTGGCTCTTGCCGCAGCCTGTCCTGACTGCTCCAACTGCGATAACCGGCTTGGTACTTTTAATCATGGTATCACCGGGTCCCAAAAGGACGAAATTCGCACCTGCTGCGTTGACAATGGCACTCATTCCCATCACTGTGTCATAGGTTACATCACTATATGAAAATACACAATCATCAACCTTTAGGTCTTCAATCAGCTGTGGAAGCTCCCCCTCATCATAGATCGGGATACCTTCCGGATAAAGATCACCCGCCAGTTCCGCCGGGTATTTCCTGCCGTCAATGTCCGGTATCTGGGCGGCAGTAAAAGCTACGACATTGTAGTCCTGATTTCCCCTGAAATAGGTGTTGAAATTGTGAAAATCCCTGCCGGCAGCGCCGATGATAATTACATTTTTTCTCATATTATCCTCTTTTATTTCTTGTTTTGAATAGCTGTTATTCATGGCCCCGCAAATGTAATCTTTTTGAACCAATGGTTTATCATCAAAGACATTTGAGGAATGCTTTGGAAGCTAATTTAGAATGACTTTAACAGCTATAGGAGAGAATGGATTTCAGGATTCGCTAATTTCTGAAATATGGATCATGGACCTGGCTATTCCCGTAATATAAACGTTGATCTGCTTGAAGTAATCCATTACCTCCAGGTGCATCTCATGCGTAACACGCGATTCCTTGCGGTCTTCATACAATCTTTTAAGGTGTCTCTTCCGGAATCCGGCATCCAGGTCCGCGTATTCCGTCTCTTTACTGACAATTTTGATCCCCCTGCTGATGCTGTGCTCTGAAAATAATTCTTCCAGTCGCCGCAGTTGCTTGATGACCTTGTGGCAATAGTGTTTGATATCCTGTTTTCCTTCAACGGAAAAGTCGATGCCTTTTTGTTCCTTTTTCCTGATAAGCGGTAGCATGTCCCGATGAATGATATCCCCGATGGCCTCCATCGAACGCGTGATGGAAATGAGGGTTGCATTCTCATTGCTTTGCATTTCTGTCAGGTTTTCTCCTCCAATGCGTATCAGGTAATCTGTTATGGCCTTTTGGAGAAAGTCAATCTTTTGTTCCCGCATATCAAGCGCTTTTGTAGTACCGTACCCACGTATTTCCCTGTCATCCGTAAGCTGTTCTCCAATAAGCCTGTAATTAAGGCCTTCCAGCATCCTTCTCAATATTTTGGCCATCCTCCCGATTTCTGCCATACACAGGTTGAGGGCGACAGAAGGTGTTTTCAGTGCGTTACTGTCCAGGTGCCAGGTGCTGAGCACAGGTGTTTTATCCGCTTCACGGATAGGAAAGATGAGATAAATAAGTTTTGCAAGCAAACCTGTAAATGGAAGAAAAACCAATCCTAAACTCACATTGAAAAGGGTATGTGCATTGGCGATCTGCCGCGGTGTTTCAGCGGCTAGTTTGGCCATTCCCGTTACATCCGATGCCGGTGATACGCTGCGTACGATATCAGCGAAAGTAGGGATCCAAAAAAGGAAGGCTAATGCGCCCAGGGTGTTAAAGATCACATGGGCGATAGCGACACGTTTGGCATCCCGTGAAGCCCCGATGGTCGAAAGGGCAGCAGTTACACATGTGCCGATGTTGGCGCCGAGTAACATCGGGATACTCGCTTCAAGGGTGATCAAACCCTGTTGCGCCAGCACGATAATAATGCCGGTAAAGGCGCTGCTGCTTTGAATCAGGGCGGTGATCAGCGCTCCTGCCAGGAGCCCGTACACAGGGTTGTCCAGGTTTTTGATCATATTGATGAAACCAGGATAGTCACGCAGCGGATTCATCGCATCGGACATGAATTTCATGCCCAGGAACAGAATGCCGAAACCGAGTATGGATTCGCCGAGGTATTTGTATTTTTCTTTTTTGGCGAAGGACGAAAGGGCAAAGCCCAGGATGACCATCAGCAATGCGTAATCAGTAATCCTGAAGGCGATGATCTGAGCTGTAAAGGTTGTGCCGATATTGGCTCCGAGGATCACGCTCAGCGTTTGGGTGAAACTGAGCAACTGCGCCTGTACAAATCCGACAAGCATAACGGTTGTCGCGCTGCTGCTCTGAATCACCAGGGTCACGAAGGCACCTGCCGTCAATCCGACGAACCTGTTCTTTGTGATGCGGGCCAGAATGCTGCGCATACTTTTCCCCGCTGACTTCTTAAAGCCCTCACTCATCTTTTGCATCCCGAAAAGGAATAATGCCAGGCCACCAAACAGGCCCATGATGAGTACGATCCATGATATGGTTCCGCCTTCTGACATGCGGTAGATCAGTAGGAAATCCTCTTTGACCTTGTCATTTCCCTATCAAAGTTAAGAAATGATACAGACCAAACCTTAAGCCGGGCGAATGTTTCCGTCGGATGATCAGGTATTAAGGAGGATATCCGATCACGGATCAATTTTCTTAATTTTGCCACCGTCTAAAAAATTTCCCCATGATCGAGCAAAAGCTGACGGAGGCAATAAACAAGGCTATATCAGTGCTTTATCACGCTGAGGTGCAGGAAAAGCAGATGCAGCTGCAAAAAACACGCGCTGAATTCCAGGGCGATTATACGCTGGTTGTGTTCCCATTGCTGTCCATCTCCAGGAAAAAGCCGGAAGAAACAGCCCAGGACCTGGGGGAATACCTCGTAGTCAACCTGCAGGAGGTCACAGGATTTAATGTGATCAAAGGATTCCTCAACCTGACGATCTCCGATGGCTACTGGCTCTCCTTTTTCAGTCAACATCATGCAAAGGAAAATTACGGTAAACGACAGGCAGGTAATAAAGATCCCTTTGTGCTGGAATATTCCGCGCCCAATACCAACAAACCCCTGCATCTCGGGCATGTGCGCAACAACCTGCTGGGATGGTCTGTGGCAGAGATATTGAAAGCAGCAGGTGAACAGGTGGTGAAGGTGAACCTGGTCAACGACCGTGGGATCCACATCTGTAAATCGATGCTGGCATGGCAGAAATGGGGTGGGGGCAAAACACCGGAAAAATTGAAGGTAAAAGGGGATAAACTGGTAGGTGACTATTATGTGCAATTCGACAGGGCCTTCAAAGAGGAGGTCGCCGGTTTGACAGAAAGCGGTATGTCGAAAGATGAGGCAGCAAAAAAGGCGCCCCTGATACTGGAAGCCCAGGATATGTTGAAAAAATGGGAAGGCCATGACCCTGAGATCCGGGTGCTTTGGGAAAGGATGAACGGTTGGGTGTATGAGGGTTTCGAAGTGACTTACGACCGGATGGGTGTGGATTTCGACAAGACGTATTACGAATCGGACACTTACCTGCTTGGCAGGACATTGGTGCTTGAAGGACTGGAAAAGGGGGTGCTTTTTAAAAAGAAGGACGGGTCGATATGGTGCGACCTTTCGGATGAGGGACTCGACGAAAAGCTGCTGCTCCGTGCGGACGGCACTTCGGTTTATATGACACAGGACCTGGGTACTGCCCAACTGCGTTATGATGATTATCATCCTTCAGAACTGATCTATGTTGTGGGCAACGAGCAGAACTACCATTTTGATGTGCTTAAGATCGTTTTAAAGAAGTTGGGAAGAAACTGGGCAGACCATATTCGTCATCTGAGCTACGGTATGGTTGAGTTGCCCCATGGCAAGATGAAGTCGCGGGAAGGTACCGTAGTGGATGCCGACGATCTGATGGATGAGATGGTGGAAACGGCGAGGAGAACAACAGAAGAGCTAGGAAAATTCGATGATTTCGCACCTGAAGAATCAGCAAGGCTTTACGAAATGCTTGGGCTTGGCGCCCTGAAGTACTTTATCTTAAAGGTGGATCCTAAAAAAACGATGCTCTTTAATCCGGAAGAATCGCTCGATTTCAACGGCAATACTGGCCCTTTCATCCAGTATACGCATGCGCGAATAAAATCCGTTTTACGTAAGGCAGATCAGCAAAAGATAGAATACATGGATTTTGCTGATTCTCCCAGTCAACTGGAGGAGAAGGAAAGAAACCTGGTGAAATTGCTTTATGACTATCCGAAATCCATTCAGCAGGCGGCACAAAGTCTGAGTCCCGCGTTGATCGCCAATTTTGCATACGACCTTGCTAAAGAGTACAACCAGTTCTATCACGAACTCCAGATCCTGAGGGAGCCTGATACAGCAACGCGCAATTTCAGGTTAATGCTTTCCGGGTTTGTAGCTGCTACACTTAAATCTGCTACCGGTCTTCTTGGCATTGAGGTGCCGGAACGTATGTAGTCCCGGCCTATGCCATTAGTGAATCGAGTTATCAAATGGTATGACGTAAAAATTCGGATCAACTACCGGTTTAATACCATCCCGGGGTAAAACGTAAGAGCCCCAGTCCGAAGATGGTTTTAACCATACGGTCTTACCATCGATAGTAACTTTCAGGGGGATGTCAAAACCGTCGACAACCTGGTTCCATCTGTATTTTAGCAAATCCCCCCTGACGGCAAATTCAAAGACCGGTATACGTGTATCACGAAGGTACTGATCGAAAAAAGGTGTAAGGTCCAGCCCGGTCCGTTCATCGATATAGTTTTCAATCTGAGCTGTAGTAACTGTTTGATGAAAGAACGCCTCATTCAGGCCTCGGAGTACCTGGCGCCATTTTTCATCATCATTGAATAGTTGCCTCAGGGTGTGGAGCATATTGGCTCCTTTCGGATACATATCCCCTGAACCGGAATAGTTTACATTATAAAAACCTATGATAGGGCGGTCGTTTTGGATGTTCTGCCGTACGCCCCTCACATATTCGCTACCGGCATCCTTGCCATAATAATATTCCACATACAGACATTCCGAATAGGCAGTAAATCCTTCATGGACCCACATGTCGGCAATGTCCTTGTAAGTGATGTTGTTGGCGAACCATTCATGCCCGGATTCATGGATGATCATGAAGTCAAACTTATCACC
>JARRQC010000153.1:0-6538 GCA_037382165.1 bacterium
CAGGGGTAGCTTTTTCCAGCCGATGATGGCCAGGATCATAAATGCAATGGCATAGACGGAATCAAACTGGTTGGCCAGGTTGCCTTCCCGGAATAATGATAAGAACGGAAACCTGGGTTCGCGGTACCACCCCTCCTGGGCAATACTGAAAGCAAAGAACTCCCCGGTCATCTTCCACTGATAATAACCGTATATCACAAAAACAAGGGGGGCACTCAAAAACCATGCTGTCCTGGCAAGGTTATTTTTAGCCATCAGTTCCGGCCACAGCAGCTTCTTCTTCTGAAAAATACCTTCTTTTTCAAGCATATACAAGTAAAGTGGCAGCATCATGACTATACCGTTGGGCCTGATGAGTACCAGCGCTGCCAGCAATATACTGAACAGACTGTATTTTTTCTTGCTTATACTCAGGAAACTGCCGACCAGGAAAGTGAAAAACAGCGCTTCTGTATAGAACATCGAAAAATAGTAGTGGAATGGAAAGACCATCAGCAATAATGTGGTCCACAAAGCGATCTGCCGGTATCCGGGGCTGTCCCGCAGTAATATGAAAAATAAAACATAACCGGCCATGGAGGAGTGAAAAGAGAGATTAACAAAGGGTAAAGTGGAAAGAATGCCCAGGCGCTTTGCCTGAATTCCTTGCCGTCATGAAACCCGAGTTCCGCCCTTTCAGCTGTTTTGGGATACCCCTCCCTTGCGATCTGCTCATACCAGTAGGAATCATTCTTTTTGAGGGATTGGATATATCCACTGCAGTTAAAAGTATAATCCCCATCGCCAGTATAATGTGTATAAAGGACGGCCATGGTGAAGTATAACAGTTTAATGAGGACGGCAGCCGCCAGCAGGTATGCTATATCTTTTCTCACCATGTAACAATCATAGAAAATCTGGCCAGAATGCCAGGGACCAGGACTTGTAGGTCCTGTCAATAGGCCCTTGCAAAGACCACACGCCGCTCAGAAGGTTTCCCTGTATAGAAGCATTTACCTTTTTCTGCCTTACCTCCAACCGGGATCAGCCGAATGGTTGCCTTGGTTTCATCCTTGATCTTTTGTTCGGTTTCGGCTGTGCCATCCCAATGGGCCATGATGAAACCTCCCAATTCCAACTTTTCCTTGAATTCCTCCCAGGTATCGGCTTTTCGTGAATTTTCATCCCTGAAGTTCAACGCTTTCTGGTAAATATTGTCCTGGATCTTGGACAGGAGATGTTCGATCTTCTCATCAATATCACGCAACTGCAGAATCTCTTTCTCGAGGGTATCCCTGCGGGCTACTTCCACCGTCCCGTTCTCAAGGTCTCGCGGGCCCATAGCCAGTCTTACCGGTACACCTTTCAGTTCCCATTCGGCGAATTTAAAGCCCGGTTTAAAGGTATCCCGGTCATCAAACTTCACCGAAATATTTCTGGCTTTTAAGTCGTTGATAATGGGTTCGACCTTATTACGGATCTCTTCAAGCTGTTCCTGTTTTTTAAAGATCGGAATGATGACCACCTGGATCGGAGCAAGTTTAGGGGGTAGAACCAGGCCTTGATCGTCTGAATGGGCCATAACCAGTGCGCCCACCAATCTGGTGGAAACACCCCAGGAAGTTGCCCATACGTATTCCTGTTTGTTTTCGCGGTTAAGGTACTTCACATCGAAGGCTTTGGCGAAATTCTGGCCCAGGAAATGGGAGGTGCCCGCCTGGAGTGCTTTTCCGTCCTGCATGAGTGCTTCGATGCAATAGGTCTCATCCGCGCCGGCAAATCGCTCATTCGGCGACTTAACCCCTTTCAGTACCGGAACACCGATCCATTTTTCAGCGAAATCCGCATAAATATCAAGGATCAATTCTGCCTCTTCCAGTGCCTCTTCCCTTGTTGCATGCGCTGTATGGCCTTCCTGCCATAGAAATTCCGCGGTCCTCAGGAAAAGGCGTGTGCGCATTTCCCACCGCACCACGTTGGCCCACTGGTTGATCAGCAAGGGCAGATCACGGTAAGATTGTATCCAATGTTTATAGGTATCCCAGATAATGGCTTCTGAAGTCGGCCTCACGATCAGCTCTTCTTCCAGCTTTGCTTCTTCATCAACAACCACGCCTTTGCCATTGGGATCATTTTTCAGCCGGTAATGGGTAACGACAGCACATTCCTTGGCAAAGCCCTCAACATGGGAGGCCTCCTTGCTGAAAAAGGATTTGGGAATGAATAATGGAAAATAGGCATTCTGATGTCCGGTGTCCTTGAACATCTTGTCCAGGGCCGCCTGCATTTTCTCCCAGATGGCAAAACCGTAAGGTTTAATAACCATTGAACCCCTCACCGAGGAATTTTCGGCAAGGTCTGCTTTGATTACAATGTCATTGTACCATTGTGAATAATTCTCCTCTCTCGAGGTTAATGCTTTCGCCATTTTTTAAGTTTGGTATAGTATTTGTAAAATTTATGTTGAGCAGCAAAATTAACGAATGTTTAACAACCGCCAACATATTGAAAAAATGTCTACCCTGAGAAAAATTCCGGTCCGCTGGACCTTACTATTAGCGATTGCTTTCCTGGCTTCGTGCAGTTCGGTAGGAGATCTGCCGGATGATGATGTTTATTATTCCAGGAAGGCGAAAAATTCCGAAGAATACAACTGGGATAATTTCCAAAAGAATGCACAGTCCTATTCTTCAGGAAACGTGTCAACCGGTAATGCTACCGCTGAAGGAGCTACCTACGAGTACAGTACTGTTGCTTCGCAGGATATAGCTACCACAGTAAATGCGGTAGATTCCGACGGAGATAGCCAGTATATCGACGACTATTACGATGGTGGATACGAAGAGCGTATTAATCGCTTTGGATCCGGATCTGCTAATAACGGTTTCGATTACTATGACGGATACAATACCGGTTCTTCATGCAATTGCGGAGGTGTCGGCAACTGGTCCTTTGGATTCGGTGTCGGAATGGGAATGGGTTATTATGGTACCGGATGGTCCGTAGGTTACAATTACGGATGGCCACACTACGGATGGCCTTACTCCGGATATGGCTGGCCTTATTATGGCAGCAGTTTCATGGCCGGTTATAATATGGGCTACCACGATGCGATGTGGAATATGGGTTACGGCTGGCCTTATTACTACAGGCCGTATCCTGCTCCTTACTATTATGGTGGAATTTACGGTGGTTATTACGATCCCGTATTCTATTCCAATAACTATTACGGACGGCGTGGTGGAAGGTCGGCAGGAACCACACTGCCTTCCAATCGCAGGGGAAGCAGCTCTGCGGTTAGAGAGAGTGGTAAAAAGGAAAGTGATCCTATTGTTGTAGGTCGTGGAGGTTCCGGCGGAACCGCTACCACGGGAACGGCTGCCACAGGATCTACGGTCATGGGACGCACCACAGGAACATCCACCGGTGCGACGAGAAGCAATGAGCAGGTGATGTCGAGGAAAGCCAACTCAGAAAATCAGGAAAGAATGTCAAGACCTGCTGGTACTTCACAAGGTGTAAACACTACAGCAAAAACAGAAACACGGCAACAGCCGAAATATCAGAAACCGAAATCTTACGAAAGCATTTCGTCACAACAGCCGCGTTCAAGCCAGGAATTCATCCGGTCAAACAACACACGCCGCGTGACGACAACCAACAGCTCGAACCCGTACATGCGTACCAACCGTTCGAACAACAATACGAGGAGTTCCTTCGGATCAACATCCAGAAGCTACAATAACTCTTCCAGCAGAAGTTATTCCTCACCATCGAGGTCTTCTTCATCGCGTAGCAGCAGTTATTCAGCACCATCCCGTTCTTCGGGAGGCTCCTCCTCTTCAATGAACAGGAGCTCAGGAGGAAGCAGCAGGAGCTCAGGAGGAAGCAGCAGCAGAAGCTCAGGAGGAAGCAGCGGCGGTGGCCGAAGCACTTCCAGACGTTAGTGAACTCAATTTTTTACCGTTAATATTCTGGTTATGAAAAGGTATTTTCTCATAACAGCACTGGCTATGCTCACCTTTTTCGCTCAAGCACAATTTGCTGAGGATGCGTTGCGGTTCTCGCAGGTTTACTGGCAGGGTACGGCCAGAAGTATGGCCACCGGAAGTGCATTTGGAGGGTTGGGTGCCGACTTTTTGAATGCCAGCACCAATCCGGGAGGAATGGGTGTCTATCGATCCTATGCATTTAGTGTTACCCCCGAAATCTTTGTCAGGTCAACCTCTTCCGTTTACAATGGTACCCCTACGGATGCCAACCGCTCCATGTTTGACCTGAGCAACCTGGGTTATGTCATGACCAAAAAGATCGGCAGGGGAGGAAGAGGATGGAAATACTACCAGATCAGCCTGGGAATGAACAGGCTGAACAATTTCAACGGCTCCCGGCTGATGCAGGGCATGAATGATGACAACTCCCGTATTGATGTTTATATTGAGGAAACCTGGGATATGCTTGACAATTACGTGGGTTTCGATGAGATCTATGACTATGACCCTTTCTACCTGGGTCCCGCATGGGATACCTATTTGTTGGATACTTTGACATTCGAAGGGGATTTTTACATCACCTCACCGGTACCTGCGGGTGGTATTTTGCAAACACAGTCTATCGAGACCAAAGGTTCAACCAACGAATGGCTCGCCTCATTTTCAGCCAATTTTGACGACATCATTTATGTGGGCTTTACACTTGGCCTTCCTTATATCAGGTATTTCCGTCAATCCGTATATACCGAAACGGATCCGAATGATGTTGATCCGGGCTTTAACCGCTGGTCCGTGGAAGAAAACCTCCGTACAAACGGCTGGGGGGTAAATGCCAAACTGGGTATCTTGATCCGCCCGGTTGATTTTATCCGGGTAGGACTGGCCTACCATACTCCTACCTATTACTGGAATATGAGGGACTACTGGAATACGGTGACCTATGCTGATGTATATACCGTCAGCACCGGGGAATGGTTTGCCGGCAGTTACCAGTCACCCGACGGTGAATACCGCTACAAAATGACTACGCCCATGCGTGCCATCGGAAGCCTGTCCTTCGTCATCAGCGATTTTGGATTCATCACAGGAGAATATGAATATGTAAACTACGGAAGCTCGAAATTCAAATCCAGTGGCAATGTGCTGGACAGTGAAAACGATATCATCAACAATTCATTCATCGCCACCCACAATTTCAGGCTGGGTACGGAATGGCGGATAGGTAAAATAAGCCTTCGCGGAGGGTATGCTCTTTATCCCAGCCCGTATGCCGATAACCTGAACGATGGTGCCCGTCAGAATATCACGGCAGGAATAGGGGTGCAGTTCAACAGCCTGAAGCTCGATTTTGCGTATGTGCATTCCACCTCGGACGAGGATTACTATATGTATGATTATGCCAATTACAATTATGATCCTCCGATAACCGTACAAACCAATGCGGTGGAAAATACGATCAGGAACCAGCACTTTGCAGTAAGTTTACGGTACTTCTTTGATTAATTTCCGGTTGGTTTATTCTTCCCCAATGCGATCCAGGCCTGCCTGCGCCTTGCTGTGGATACTGTTCTCATATTCATCGAAATCAAGGTCAAGACAGGTTTTGAAATAAAACTTTGCCCGCACCCAATCCCTTTCCGATTCGTAAATCTCTCCCAGCATCAGGGCGGCATTCCCGGCATAATATTTAGGCAGGTCACTTCCCAGTTCCAGGGTTTCCATATAATGATCCTTCGCCATTTCAATATGGCCCGTCTTGTGATCAATGCGTGCTTTCCGGTATTCGATTTCCACAAGTTGCGGCCTTTCCATCCGTTTTGTATCAATGGTTTGCAACACGCTGTCGGCATTGGAATAATAACCCCCGTCGAAGAGTAACCTGCTTTTCAGAAGCCCGGTATGAGGCGCCTTTTCCGCTTCCGCTTCCTTCATGGCTTCTTTATCCACATCGACATCTTCATTTCCAAACGCGATGACATTTTGCATTGCCTGAAAGTATGCCGTTGTATCCCCTTGGAACAGAGATATCCATCCTTGTTTTCGATAGGCATCACCAATGTAATTCTTTCCTTTGAAAGTGGATAGAAACAACTTGTAATACCTATCGGCAGTATCAGCATCCAGGCGGCGCAGATGACATTCCCCCGAAAGGTAGTCGAGAAAATAGAAGGGAAAAGTACCCGGAATGGTTTTGGCGGTTGAGAGGACCTCAATTGCTTCATCGTTATGCCCGGTTCTCATCATCATGTTGGCAAGCAAATAGGACAAAAGCAGGTTGTCATTACTTCTTGTCTTCAGTTCCTGTATTAAAAATTCAAGGCGTTCGGGCTCCGGCTGTATGATGAGATCGATAAAAGCCAGGTAGAACAGGGTTTCATCCTTGAGGTAGGCATACTCCTTCATGGAATCACTCTGTTGTATTACATAGGCAAGTTCCGAACGACCCTGCTCCACACTGCCCTCCATGGAGATGAGTTCCAGGATCCAGTGGTATTTTTTGGGAACCATGCCAATCATGACATGCAGTACTCCGAGTGAGATTTTATTGGGAAGGAATTCTGGAAAGC
>JARRQC010000154.1:0-5184 GCA_037382165.1 bacterium
CTCCGTCTGGGAAGACCACATCATCATAATGGGCACCCTTTACAAAGTAATCTTCAGAATCAAGTATCCCGCTAATGACCCCAATCACATTATATTGCCATGTAACCGTATCGTACTGAAGGCCACCCATATGGATCTCTGTATGGCAGCTGAAAGAATCAATCCGTGCGGATTCTGCGCCAAGCGCCAGGAATTTGTCAGCGATTTCCATGGCAATAGTCTTGCGGTTTGGTGAGATCAGGAACCTCGTCCCTTTTTCCTGCAGGAAGAGTAAATAATTCTCTACACTGTCAGGATTGACCTGGCTGGTCAGGGCGGACAGAAGTGAATCATTTGCCGGTGAATAGCTTTGGGCTTTCAATCCCGGGAAAAGAAAGATAGCTGGCATCACTATCCACAGAATAAACAGTGTGTTTCGTGTAAATTTTTTCATGGTTGCGATATTTAAAATGGAACAACCAAGTTAAGGATTTATAGAACAATAGAAAAGAAGAAACAGGTTTTTTATTCCACGAAAGTGATCTCGGTTCTGCGATTTTTTGCACGTCCCCCGGCTGTTTCGTTGGAGGCAACAGGGACTGAATCCCCATAACCTTTATATTCCATCCTTCGAGGTGCTATTCCTTTTTCGGCGAGGTAATCGAATACGGCCCGGGCGCGCCTCTCGGAAAGCAGGCGATTATATTCCATATCCCCTACATTATCCGTATGGCCGGCGATATGGATATGTAATGACGGATTCGCCAGCAGCAGATCAGCAAGGCGGTCCAGTTCAGGATAAGACACTTCCCTGATCGTTGCACGGTCAAAATCAAAGAAAAGATTGTTCAGCACCAGGGTAGCGCCATCCCGGAGCGGGGATAAGAGGAAATCTTTATTTACGGACCGTACTCCTGTTGTATCCAGGTTGAAATGTTCGGAGTAAAACACATATCCTTTTTTAGCGATGTTGAAGGCATATTTCTTGCCGGGTTGCAGAACCATCAGGAATTCTCCAGTCATTCTGTCCGAGGTAGTTGTATCCACCACCCTGCTTGTGATCAGATCGGTCAGTTCTATCCTGGCACCCAGCGGACGACCGGTAGCACCGTCCTTCACATTTCCATTAACAAATACCACCTGATGAGGGGCATTGCCGGCATTTACTTCGAGGGTATAGATATCCACCTTCCCTTTCCCGCCTTCCCGGTCGGAAGAGAGCCAGGCCTGCTTGCCATCAAGGGAAACTACAATGTTGATTTCATTGTCATGGGTATTGATAGGGTATCCCAAGTTTTTGGCTTTTGACCATCGTCCCGTTTCATCCTTTCTTGAAACAAAGAGATCAGAACCTCCCAGCCCCCGGTGTCGGTCAGAAGAGAAATAGAGCGTTTTACCATCTGCATGCAGAAAGGGCGCCATTTCATTCCCGACGGTATTGATGCTGTCTCCCAAATTGATGGGCGGACTCCATTTTCCGGATTCCAGCCTGATGGACATCCAGAGGTCACTCCCACCCTTTCCACCAGTCCTTCTTGATGCATAGAACAACCATTTCCCATCGGGGCTGATAATCGGCTGTGAATCCCACCATTGTGAATTTACGATGGAACCCATATTCAATGGCGGCATCCACCGGTCACCTTCACGGAAAGAAAAATAGAGGTCACAACTGCCAAATCCCCCGGGAAAGTTGCATCCTGTAAAGTACATTCTTCTGCCATCTACAGAGATATTCATACCGCCGATGCTCATTCCTTCATCCCAGCTTATCGCAAGGGTATCAGGATCTTTCCATTCATCATTGATCCTGTAGGATTGATAAAACCTTTCAATATACAACTGCTCCGGGTGAAGAGTATCAAATAACTCCTTGCGGGTGAGAATCATTCTATTGCCATCCTGGGAAACATAGTTGACATAATCATCAGCTGCACTGTTGATCCGGCCATTCACCGCATATATATTCTGTACTACAGGATGGGCAACGCAATATTCCGCAAAGCCGGCCTGATCGATGGCATTTTCAACCTCTTTGAATGACGGAGTTCCCGGAACAACCCTGTCCCTGTACAAACTGTAATTTGTGATGGCGCCACGATAATCACCACGATCAAATCTGAGATTACCGATGAAATAATAAACCCTTGGAAAAAAATCAGGTGATATTTCAACCGCCTGCTCATAGGCATGAAGGGCGTTCTCATTGTCCTTCAACTCTGCGTATGCATCTCCCAGCATCAACCAGGCTTCAATAAACTGCCTGTCTGCCTTCACTGCCTTATGCAGGTAAAGTATCGCTTCCCGGTTGTCTTTTTGCAGGTAAGCATTTTCAGCCTTTGCATAATTTTTTAAGGCCTTTTTATTTTGGCTGCTGAATTCGTACCCCTGCCCCCAAAGGGCAGTTGTAAAAATAGAGGTCAATAATACGAAGGATAAATAGTACTTCCGGTTCATCTTTCCATTGCAAAGATACATCAGGGGATATTCATCACCTTGTGCGCCTGTAAAGAGACCTTCCACCAGGGATGTTCCATAACATAATTTGTCAGGCTTTCCATGACCAGGGTTTGCTTACTCCATTCAGGCTGCAGGAAGAGCAGGCAGTCTTTACCTACAAGTTCTGCATTTTTTTCCGCCCATTCCAGGTCTCCGGCATGGTGTATAATAACTTTGAGTTCATTGGCAAGCTTGTAGTTGCTGTGATGTGGCGGTGAGTATTTCTTTGGGGAAAGACATATCCAGTCCCATTTTCCGGTAAGCGGTTCCACTCCCGCTGTTTCGATCATGGTTTTCACGCCCGCATTTTGCAGTTGTGCAGTAAAGTAGCCAAGCGGGTAGCGTGATGGTTCTCCTCCAGTAATTACGATGGTTTTTGACGGGGTTTCTGCAGCACGCTGAACAATCGGATCGACATCGACCGGGGGAAAAAGGGATGCATCCCAGGATTCTTTCGTATCACACCACGAACATCCCACATCACATCCTCCGATACGGACGAAATAGGCTGCCGAACCGGTATGCCTGCCCTCACCCTGGATTGTATAAAACTCTTCCATGACACCAGTGTAATATGGCTGCCATCCGCAGGATTCGGCATGAGCAGAAAATCAAATTCAGGAACAGCCGTTAACCGTACCGTAGTCTGCAGGCTATCAGTCCATGCTGATGTAGAGAAGGCATAAGCGGATTGCGTAAAGAGCGGCGTCCCCTCAGAAGACAATTTACCCTGCTTACCTGTTACATAAGAAATGGCTTCCGTTTGCGTGGCGGTGATATTCAACAGATCTATTCTTCGCTTATTGCCGCTAAAAAGCCTGTTTTCGTGGTAATCAAACAGCAACCAGAAAAAGGGCACAAAAGTATTGTTTGTGTATCCGATGAGCGTTACCTCCTTCGAACCGATACAGTTTGGTTTGCTCGTCACCCCAATTCTTGGAAAAAAGGTAAAGGGAATCCCCAATACAGATTAAGGCTTCACAATCAAAATTATTTTCCTCCCTTCGAATCTTTCTTCCCTCAAAATCCTCGTAGACAAAAGTGATATGCGATGCATTCAGTGATCCGTCCCCCGAGGCAGGAATATCTTCCTTTGCGACAATATAAATACCCAGGTCATCCCGGTTACCGGAATTGTTTCCAAAATCGCCAATAAAAATATGATCTGTATCCTGCGCAAGTGCCTCCCAGTCAACATTTTCTGCATTAGACAGGGTGATCTCCTGGGTCACCTCACCTGTTACCGTATCCAGTTTAAAAAGTACCGGATCATTACCACTGTCGTTGATGGTCCAAAGGGCTTCAGCCCAGAAAACAAGTCCTGAAGGTTCCTCCACCTCTCCGGGCAAAAGATAATTGAAAGAAGGGCTGTAAATGGTTGGGTTGTAAATACAGGAGCCATCATTGTAATCAGCTGACGGGTCGTAATTGCTGGCCTGGGGATCGGTACATCCGGGATTCTCCTGGGCAACAGTACCTGCTGCTATCAGGATAGCAGAGAACAAAAGCAGTTTGATTTTTTTCATGAACGATCAGGGATGAAATAGAAATTCTGAAAGTAGCGAATTTACGGGTAAAAGGTTTTTTCCGCAGCGCTAAGGGTATTCTTCAGCAGCATGGCGATGGTCATCGGCCCGACACCACCCGGCACTGGTGTTATATACCCGGCTTTTTTCTGTACCTCTTCAAAGTCGACATCACCGGCCAGCTTGTATCCTTTTTCGTTATCGGCAGGGATACGGTGAATGCCAACATCGATAACCACCGCGCCTTCCTTCACCATATCTGCTGTAATGAATTGTGGCTGACCAATAGCGCAGATGAGTATATCTGCTGACCGGGTATAAGAAGCCATATCCTTTGTCCTTGAATGACAGACCGTAACGGTAGCATTTCCCGGACTGGCCTTTTTAGACATCAGGATACTCATGGGTGATCCGACTATATTGGACCTTCCCAGCACTACACAGTGTTTTCCTTCCGTTTCAATATCATATCTCTTCAGGAGTTCCATGATCCCGGCTGGTGTTGCCGAGACATAAGCCGGTTGCCCCAGTGCCATTCTGCCAACGTTTACCGGATGAAAGCCATCCACATCCTTGGCGGGATCAATTCGCTGGATTACCCTGTCTACATTGATATGATCCGGAAGCGGCAGCTGCACGATGAAACCGTCGACTTCGGGATCATTATTCAAAAAGTCGATCGTATTGATGAGTTCCTCCTCAGCAACATCCACATCCAGCCGGTATACGGATGACATCATTCCCAGAGTTTTAGCAGCTTTTTCCTTGCTGGCAACATAGGTCTGGCTTGCCGGATCCTCGCCGACAATCACCGCCACCAGGTGGGGTGCCCGGATATCGTTATCGATCATAGCAGCTACTTTGGCTTTGATCTCTTCTTTCACCAGAGCGGCTACCTTCTTGCCGTCTATGATCTCAGCTTTCTTTTTTGAACTCATCAGATTCTTTTTTCTGGTTTTATCAGCGTCTCATTCCCCTGGCTCCCTGCATCATATTCATGAGGTTCTTTCCTCCACCTCTGGACATCATTTTCATCATTTTGCTGGTTTCGGCAAATTGTTTGATCAGCCGGTTCACTTCCTGGATATCATTGCCACTGCCCCTGGCGATCCGTCTCCGCCTGGAACCATCCAGTATTTTGGGATTGTCCCTTTCTTCGGGTGTCATGGAATAAATGATC
>JARRQC010000154.1:5191-15078 GCA_037382165.1 bacterium
ATACCCATCAGGTCCTTGACATTACCCATCTTTTTTATTTGCTGGATCTGCTTGAGAAAATCATTGAAATTAAACTGGTTCTTTGCGATTTTCTTCTGCATCCTGCGGGCTTCCTCCTCGTCGAATTGCTCCTGTGCTTTTTCCACGAGGGTTATAATGTCGCCCATACCAAGGATCCGGTCGGCCATACGGCTGGGGTGAAAAAGATCGATAGCGTCCATTTTTTCACCAATACCTACAAGCTTGATGGGCTTGTTTACAACCGATTTTATCGACAGGGCTGCACCACCACGGGTATCCCCATCAAGCTTGGTCAGGATAACGCCGTCAAAATCGAGCAGATCATTGAAAGCTTTTGCCGTGTTCACAGCATCCTGTCCTGTCATGGCATCCACGACAAAGAGAATTTCATTGGGATCGATCGCCCCTTTGATGGAGGCGATCTCCTTCATCATCTGTTCATCAATGGCAAGCCGTCCTGCCGTATCGACGATAACTACATTTTTAGCATTATCCCTGGCATGCTGAATGGCATGTTTTGCAATTTTGACCGGGTCCTTGTTCCCTTCTTCCGTATAAACTTCAACGCCAATTTGCTCACCCAGGACTTTTAACTGGTTGATGGCGGCCGGACGGTAAACGTCACCGGCAACCATGATCGGTTGCTTTCCCTTCTTGCTTTTCAGGTAGTTTGCCAATTTTGCCGAGAAAGTCGTTTTACCCGAACCCTGCAATCCCGCGATGAGTATAACAGCCGGACTGCCTTTGACATCAATGTCGACCTGTTCACCACCCATCAATTCCGCCAGTTCATCGTGAACGATCTTTACCATCAGTTCTCCTGGCTTAACGGCGGCCAATACATTTTGTCCGAGCGCTTTTTCCTTTACCTCGTCGGTGAACTTCTTGGCGATCTTATAACTGACATCCGCTTCGATGAGTGCTTTGCGGATTTCCTTTACCGATTCCGCTATATTGATCTCACTGATTCTCCCCTGCCCTTTCAGTATCTTGAACGATTGCTCAAGCCGGTCACTTAATCCTTCAAACATTTTTTAGATTTTTAGGGTGCAAAATTAATAAAAAGCAAACAGCCTGTCATAGCTGCCCGATTTACCAAAGGTTCGGGTAGGTGCCTTCTGGTCATCATATTTACTACCGTATTCCATTTCTATTCTGGATTTTCCCGGATTAATGGCAGTAAACCGAAAATAATACACACCCGGGTAGGAACTGCTGTTGCTGAGCATATAATTTGATTTTCCCTTCCTGATCAGCACAGCGTCGTTGTAAGCCATTTTTCGCCAGTCGCTCCCTGAGGCGGCATCTCCAGGCAGTTCGATCTTCAGCACCTGACCGACCGCCATTTCGATCTCCTTTCCGGAATCCGAATAGCGTACAATCTTTTCTTTACAGGAATATAAGAGGATTAATGAGATCGTGAGCAGAAGCCAAAAGTGGTTTTTCATAACTTAACAATCTGAAATGTAAAGGTAGGAATTAATATATTTGCCGCCACTAAGTCAATACCTTGATCATGCCCGGGAAATCCCCATTTTTTATCCTGATATTCACACTTATTGCTTTCGTCAGCCACGCGCAATACCAGGTGAACGAAAGATGTCTGGATGCCTGGGAAGCACTGATCGACCTCAGGATCCTCACGGCAAAAGAGCTTGTTGCACAGGAAATTGAGGAAAATCCCTCCAATTATTACGCGTACTACCTCGACCAGATGTGTGATGCCTATGTCATCGCCATCAATGGTTCCCGGGAAATGTATGAGCAATTCGCAGATGATTTTGAAGCCCGGCGTGAGATTATGGACGGAAATGATCTTTCTTCCCCCCTTTACCTGGCCTGTGAATCTGAAATGCTGCTGCATATGGCGGCTTTTGGCGTCCTGTACGGAGACCGGTTCAGTGGCGTGCGAAAAGGATACAGATCTTATAAGAAGATCGGTGAGAACATTAAAAAATTTCCTGATTTCCAAGGCAATCAGAAGCTGGAGGGATTTTACAACATCATGGTATCCAACCTACCCCCTTTCGTGCAATGGGCGGTTTCAACTTTTGGTGTCAACGGGGATCTTGAAAAAGGTTTCCGGTTGCTTCACGAAAATTATGAATCAAATAAAAACATCAGGGGGCTGAGTGCCGAGGCTGCCCTTTATGTTATCCTGTCCTACAAACTGAGCAAGCAACCGGAAAAAGCCTTTGATTTCATCCGGGATGAACAGCGTCTGGTTGTAGAACAACGGATTGTAAAGTACTTTTATGCCAATACGGCCTACCGGTCCGGCCATAATGAAATTGCCCTGGAGTCGCTGTCGGGATTTAATCCGGATGAAGCTGAGATCTTCTTTCTTCCTTATGATTATATGATGGGCAAGATTTTACTGACCAAAGGTGATGAAAAAGCCGCGTATCACCTGAAAAGGTATCTTGATCTCACTGAAAAGGACAGTTATATCATGTGATGAGGGGGAGGATGTGAATGAACGTGACAGGGAATCGATCTATGATTGCAGCCTGGATTATATTCCGGACCCAAACCTTGTGCAATGCAAATTGTGGCTGGACGGCGGATACCTGGATAAATTCGCCGACCTGTTCTACACAATGGAATATAAAGATTCCAGTCCGATCTATTACCAGCTTGAATATACCCTTCTCAAAGCCAGGTACGAAGAGATCAAGGGAAACCGGGAATACGCCGAAATTGAATACAAGATCATCATTACAAGCGGTGATGATGAGGACTATTATTTTGCTTCCGAAGCCGCCCTCCGATTGGGCTTGATGCACCTGGAGGATGACAGGGACAAGGCGAGAAAATACCTTGAGCTGGCCAGGGATATCTACGATTCAGATTACTATGAATATATTGATGAGATCGCCAAGCGGGAGTTGAACAGGCTGGATCAGTAATCGAGAAATTCCCCGAACAATACCTGGAGATAGGCTTCACCGTACTTCCGGAATTCATTGACCTTCTGCTTCTCCAGATCCGTAGACAGCACCATGGGTGCCCGGATATTATATGCTAAGCTGCCCGATGTGTTCTTCCATCCGAATCCGTCATTCAGTTCAAAATAAGCAAACTGCTTCGTGTAGGGATTAAAAAGGTCTTTACTCCAATAGAAGGCAGAATCCGCAAGACCCAGTTGATTGACAAGCGTGGATGTGATGTCCATATTGGCGGAAATTTGGGAACGGGTAGTCCCCCTGAACTCCCGTTTCAGTGCACCACCTGTGACCAGCAAAGGAATCCTGCGATAATCAAAACTCCACCACTGGTAATTGTTATAGGATACATGCGAATGATCGCTCAGGATCAGTATCAAAGTACTGTCGTACCAGGGCATTCGTTTAATCTCCTCCATGAATTCTCCAAGGCATTTGTCAGCGTACCAGGCCGAATTCACATAATCGCGGGCAAAGTCGATATCCTTGATGGGGCGCTCCCCTGGCTGATCATAGGGGGAATGGGAACTTAGTGTCAGCGCTGCGGTAAAGAAAGGATACGGCTGCCCACTCATATCCACCAGCATCTTTTGATACAAACTTTCATCATGAAAACCGAGTTTTCCTTTGGCGGCATCAGCGGAAAAATCATCTTCGCTGATCAGCCGGTCAAAACCGTTATAGACAAGATAAGACCTGATATTTCCGTAATTCAGGTCTCCCCCGAAAAAGAAAGACGTGTAATATCCTTCCGCTTTCAGCATGCTGACCATACTGGGTACAGATGAATATTTTTGCGGATGATCTGTCAGCGTGGTGACAGGTATTGCCGGAAATCCAGAGAAAATGCTGGCCAATGCCTGTTGGGAACGGTTCCCACTGGCATAAAAATTCGTAAAGAGGATACCCTCCCGCTCAAGCTCGTGAAATCGGGGTGTCAACCCCGGTTTTCCACCCAATGACTCAATCAGGTCCCCTGACCAGCTTTCAAGTAAAAGGATGAGTATATTCGGCCGATCCATCCGCAGGATTTTGATCGTTGTATCTTTCTCCGTCTGATAAAGCTGCTTCACGATCCTCCTGGCCTCTTCATCGGGCATAAACAGAAATTCTCCGCGACTATCTATTCGGTAATACTGCAGGCTGCTGAAGGCAAGATTATAAACCGGGTTTACCGCGGATACATTCAAAATATGATACCTGGAAAAATAAGCCTGGCTTGTTGTAATCGGTATCTCTCCGATTCCGCCACGAATCCCGATAAATAGCAGGATGGGCGTAATCAGGACAAAGAGGACCGTCACCGCGGGACGGTTTTTACCCAAAGCCTGGATTTTCCGATGGACAAATTTCAAATAGACAAAACCAAAAAGTCCGAGCTGCAAAAAGACCAGCAATATATAGAACACCAGGTCAGTACTTCTGACCGAACTGATCACTTCCCCCGGATTCCTTAAATAGACGAGTGCTTTGTAAGAAAGCTTGGCATTCCATTCCCTGAAGATGCCCACCTCGCCAATCGAAATAAGGAGTGCGATGGTCAGGATCAGTAAACTATAGGCCAGGTTCAACCTACCCCAGATCTTTGCGCGTGTCAGGTTGGCAAATGAGATAAAAATGAAAGGCAGTACGAGAAGATAACAGGCCATGGAAACATCCAGGAGAAAGGCGTGGTAGAAGCTTTTCAAAACCTCTTCCGGGCCGGCACCCGACAGACGGATCTCTTTCGTATAATACAAAAGAAACAGGGCACGCTGTGTAATGAAGAACAGCATCCAGAAGAACCACTGCCTGATCAGCACAAGGAATGTATTCGCCATGGTCATCAGCAAGCAAAATTAACATTTACTAAGTCAGATAGGAACCACACGGTTAATCCACTGAAAGGATTGCTTCAAGCAGGCTTAATTCATAACTTTGCAGAAAAACAGCATGTCAATTCGTGAAAACCTCCAAAAGCTGCGAAAAACCCTGCCTGAAGATATAACACTTGTTGCTGTTTCAAAAACCAAACCGCCGGAATTGATCATGGAGGCTTATGAGGCGGGGCACCGTATTTTTGGGGAAAACAAGGTACAGGAATTGATCGCCAAACAACCTGAATTACCGGATGACATTGAATGGCATTTTATCGGTCACATGCAGACCAACAAGGTTAAATTCCTGGTCCCTTTTATCCATATGATACATGGTGTTGATAGCCTGAAATTGCTGAAAGAGATCAATAAGCGGGCTGCAAAACAAAACCGCAGGATACAATGCCTGCTTCAGTTTCATATTGCCGAGGAGGAAACCAAATTTGGATTGTCCTATCCGGAAGCGGAACAAATTCTTTCCGAATTAAAAAGAAATGAATTTACATCCATTCGCCTTTCAGGAGTTATGGGTATGGCAACCTTCACCGACGATGAAAACCAGATCAGAAAGGAATTCAGGTATTTGCATGATATTTTCAGCAGGTTGAAATCTACCTATTTCACGGAAGACGGAGATTTCAGGATCATCTCCATGGGCATGTCAGGCGATTACAGGATAGCCATCGAAGAAGGAAGTAATATGGTCAGGATCGGTACTGCCATTTTTGGAGAAAGGAATGTACATTGAAAACTTTGCTGACAATCAATCCTCAAGCAACTCCAATACAAAAACGACCGGTTGATAGGGTGCAACCAGGGTATCTTTTCCGCGGGTACCAAAAGCCAGGCTGGAAGGAGCAATGACCTTAACCTTTCCGCCTTTTTTCATTTCAGGTATGGCTTTATCCCATGCCCGGATTGCGCGTCCCTTCCCCAGGGGGAACTCTACAGGTTTATCCTGCCTGTAGGAACTCTCCAATTCATGATCATTCATATCATAAAGGATATAATGCACCCGTACCTTATCTCCTTTTTCAGGTTGCTTGCCGGTCCCTTCTCTAATCGGGACCATGATCAATCCTGAGGGCATGGGTTCCTCCCTGATCTGGTGACGGGCTCTGTATTCAGCGATCTGCTCCTTTTCCCTGTCCATCAAGCGCTGTTTTTCGGCTTCCCTTGCTTTTTTCCGGGCCAATCTCTCCTGATGGACCTCTTCTACCGTTCTGATGGTGTCAAGCATAATCTTATAAATTACCGTCGTGAAGGGTGGGACCAACTCCCTTCCCCGTTCGCCAACCCCTATCGGGGAGGGTACGATGAGCAAAGCAGTGCCTCCGATGCGCGTCATGCCAAGCCCTTCCCTGAAACCTTCCGTATCGAAACCTTTGCCATATTCGACATCAATGGGTGTACCCTCAAAATTGGAATAGAGAAAATCTCCTCCCAGAATGCTGACTTCAAGGAATACCCTGCACATATCTCCCGTATCCGGTCGCCGTCCGTAACCTTCATCTAGCGGGAGGTAATAAAGCCCTGATTCCGTTGGCGGGACGGTAATCTTGTTTTCTTCCAGGTAAGCCTGCAGCCTGGTTTTTTCCTCTTCTCTCAGTTGTTTTTTCCGTTCCTCCAGTTCCTGTGCATACTCTTCATCATTTTGCACATTTAACAACCTTACATCATAATACATCGGGCTTCCCGGTGTCACAAAATCAGGAAGATCGGCGAATCCTGCGGTCTTCAGAAAGAAAGAATCGGCAACAATAGCGAATGACATGCTATCACCCACATGCATCATGGACAGCCCGTCATACAGATCACCGGGAAATATGGGTTCTATCATCGAGAAACGGAGCAGCTCCTTCCTGTTCCTGCTGGAGAACAGGACGGTATCTTCCAGTCTGTAATCCATGTTCAGTGTCACCCAGCTGTGCATGAAGGGGCGGGTGGTATCATCAGAACGGTAATGGTACTGGTAATATACATTGTTCTTTCCTTTTGTGAAACCCGGATATTCTTCATGTCTGCAGCCTGATAGCACAAACAGGAAAGCGATAATGAACAGGAAAGCGGATCCCTTTGACATGACTGGAACAGGCAAAAAAGCCGGAAATCAGTCCTTTGGATCGATCAACCGGCTTCTTGAATTATCTGAAGATTATTTCTTTTCGGTATCGTAGAAATCAAGCATTTCAATTTCAAATACCAGCGGTGTATAGGGGGGTATGCGATTCCCCGAGCCTCTTTCCCCGTAAGCCAGTTTAGAAGGCAGGATAAGGACACCGCGCTCTCCTTTTCGCATATAACCGACACATTCGTCAAATCCGGGGATCATCTGACCTAAACCGTGTTGGAATACGAGCGGCTCTCCCCTGTCGAGCGAACTGTCGAATTTGGTACCGTCGAACAAGTAGCCTGTATAATGTACCTCAACCGTCTGACCGGTTTTTGGCAGTTCACCTTTTCCTATCTGGATCCGGTGATAATACAGACCCGATTCAGCAGGGATAGCATCAGGATAATTCTCACGGAGATAATTGTCCATTTCAACACTTTCCTTTTTCAAGGGCTACCCTGGCTTCTTCATCCTTTCTGCGCTGCATCTCACCCGCGCTGATGATTTCATTCAACTTGATATCAAAATAGAGGTATTCCACAGAATCGAAACCCGGTGGTACCGAAGGCATTCTGAACAACTTGATCCATACCGAATCGGCTACGAGTGCAAAAGTCATGCTATCGCCTTCTACCATCATGCCTAATCCGTCATAAATGTCACCCTTAAACAGGGGCTTCGTCATCGGGATACTGGCTCTTGTACCTTTTAAAGGCAATGTCCTGCTGTCAAAGATCACGGAATCTTCTGTACCGTAGATCATGATCATATCAAGATAATCTCCTTCCACTGGAGAAACCTCTCCATCTCCTTTCACATGTTGTTTGTAATACAAACCGCTTTCGTCTTTCTTGAAACCTTTGAGTTTCCCTTTTTCTCCTGAATTGCAGGAGGTACTGATAATAATTGATCCGATTATAGCGAATACAATTAATAAAACTGATTTTCTCATGGTATTAAATTCATTTAAGTTCTGTCAATGTAATATCATAAACAATGGCTGTCCGCGGAGGTATCTTACGATCATCTCCCAGGAGACCATATGCCAGGTGGGCGGGCAAAATAAAGCGTGCCCTATCTCCTGCATGCATAAGCAGGATACCTTCTTCCAGGCCGCTCTCCACACCGCCTTTTCCAATCTCAAAAACCTTCTGGCCTTCGGTATCTGAAGAATACACCAGGTCACCGTTGATCAGCCACAATTTGTAGTCCAGTATGGCAATCCTGCCTCTTTTGGCTGCTGAACCTCTGCCTTTTTCGTAGATCATATACCTCAGCCCGGAACCTGTTTCCTGCATCTCCCAGCCATGCCGACGTATATAATTCTCTATATCCTCACGTTCGGATTTAACCAGGTACCTGTTGACCTTCTCAAGAGACCTGCCGGGATCCACTTCATTTTCCTTATCTTTTGTCGTTAACCGAGAATTCCCCTTTGGAACGAAAGGATATTCTGATCTGGTTGTCACGTTCGGTCAACAATACCGAAAGATTGACCTTTTCCATCATCAGGGGATAATTCACTACTCCTTCGATATCGCCAACCTGGTATTGAAAAGTATTGAGGTCCTCCCGGGTCAGGTAAATGAGCGCTGTATGAAATTCATCCCAAACCACGAGCCTCTTTGAAATGGCATGGCCAAGCAGCCTGAGGCGATTTTCCGAGAAAGTATCATAGATGAGCCGGTGTATCTTTTCAGCATCCACGCCCAATTTAATGAGTGCTGCGGTGACATGGTAAGTTTTCTCATGGTTTGCTGCAAAACTGAATGAACCTGTATCGGTAACAATGCCCGCATAAATGCATTCCGCCATGGCCTTGTTCAGCAGCTTGCCGTCCCCCATCAAATGGATAAAATCATAGACCAGTTCCCCTGTAGATGAGGTATTTACAGTGGAAAGGTTGAAGTTGAAACTCTCCTTTTCCGGATCAATATGGTGATCAATCAGTATCCTCGGTGCTTTACATCTTTCAAGCACATCATAAAGACTTCCCGTCCTTTTCAGGGAATTATAATCAAGGCAGAATACCAAATCAGCTTCATCAAGGGCTTTTTGTACTACTTTGGCCTGCTTCTTATATACCAGGATCTCGTCTGATCCGGGAAGCCAGGATAAAAATCCGGGAAAGTGATTTGGTGTAACGGCTGTCACCTGATGACCTTTTTCTTTGAGATAATGCCACATGGCAAGGGAGGAGCCGACAGCATCACCATCCGGATTGGTGTGGGTCGTTAGGACCACTTTCCTTGGGGATTGAAGTAAATCTTGAAGTGATAATATTTCCTGCTGCTGCAACACCAAAAATACCTGATCAAAAATGAGGCGCAAAGATAGGCATTTATCAGGCCTGTCAAAATGGAACCTGAACAATAATAAAAGAGTTGATTTTCTGCTCCTGCCGGCAAGTCTTCCGAAAAACCCCCTTCATTTTTAATGATATTCCTTTACTTTTGCGCCAATTTTCAACTTTAAAATTACATATACACATGTCAGGAAACATCACATTCACCATGATCAAGCCGAAAGCCATCGCCAATGGTAATATGGGAAAGATCATCGATCAGATCATTGCCGGCGGATTCAAGATCAAAGCACTGAAATATACACAGTTAAGCAAAGAGGAAGCGATGCAGTTCTATGCTGTCCACAAGGAAAGGCCCTTTTACCAGGGATTGACGGACTTTATGTCTTCAGGTCCTATTATTGCCGCTGTACTTGAAAAAGATGATGCTGTATTGTCCTATCGTAACTATATCGGCGCAACGAATCCGGCAGAAGCGGAATCCGGTACGATCAGGGCGCTTTATGGTACCAACATTGAAGCCAATGCGGTGCATGGTTCAGACAGTGACGAAAACGCGCTTATCGAAAGTCATTTTTTCTTTTCGGACAGGGAAATGATCTGAGGCGATATTATGCTCAAAAGAAGCTGCATAGCCGGAATATAGC
>JARRQC010000155.1:0-6490 GCA_037382165.1 bacterium
TTTATTTTCCCAACGAAAAAGCAGAGCGCATATACCAGGCTGTACTCGAGGCAGGTGCAGAATTTGGGATCAAACCGATTGGCCTCGGTGCCCGTGATACCCTGCGCCTGGAATCGGGATTCTGTCTTTACGGGAATGATATTGATGATACAACCTCACCCATTGCAGCCGGTCTGGGCTGGATTACAAAATTTACGGATGGTAATGATTTTATTGACCGGGAATTGTTTCAAATGCAAAAGGAGCAAGGTGTTCCACGCAGGCTGAAAGGATTCATCATGGAAGACCGGGCGATTCCCCGGCAGCATTATGAAGTTTGTGATTCAGAAGGTAAGGTGATAGGGGAAGTGACTTCGGGAACCATGTCGCCGATGCTTAAAAAGGGGATCGGTATGGCATACCTCGATAAGCCCTACTGGAAGGATGGTGCTGAGATTTACATAAAAGTCAGGAACAAACTGGCAACGGCTGTCGTTCAAAAACCTCCGTTCTGGAAAGCTTGATGTTCGGAAAGGTCTGAAGGGAAAGGTCAGGCGACTTTTACATCCACATCCTCTTCAATACGAAGATTCTCTATAATAAACCCCTGTCTTTCAGGGGTATTTTTTCCCATATAAAAACCAAGAGTTTCTGCAACAGAAGATTCCCGGCGTAAAATGACGGGATCGAGGTGTTCCTGACCCTGAACAGGGGAGTTTGCAGGATATACAAGTGGCCGTGTTTTACAAGGTCAGGGTAGAATTGCAGGAAAAAAGTGAGCAACAGCAAACGGATATGCATGCCGTCCACATCTGCATCCGTGGCGATGACCACATTGTTGTATCTCAGGTTTTCCAGGCTTTCATCTATGTTAAGGGCAGCCTGTAGCAAATTGAACTCCTCATTCTGATAGACGATCTTTTTGCTGAGTCCGTAGCAATTCAGCGGTTTCCCTTTCAAGCTGAAGACAGCTTGGGTCTGTACATCCCTTGATTTGGTGATGCTCCCGCTCGCAGAATCACCCTCTGTAATGAACAGTGTGGTTTCCAGGCGCTTTTCATGGTTTGAATTCAGGTGTATGCGACAGTCCCGCAGCTTTTTGTTATGCAGGCTTGCTTTCTTGACGCTTTCCCTGGCCAGTTTTTTAATACCGGCCATTTCTTTCCGTTCCTTCTCAGACTGCAAAATCTTTTTATACAGCGAATCTGCGGTTTCTGAATGGATATGAAGATAATTGTCCAGGTTACGTTTAACAATGTCATTCACGTAATTCCTGATGGTCTGTCCGTTGGGTTCGATATGTTGTGAGCCAAGTTTTGTCTTGGTCTGGGATTCAAAAACAGGCTCTTGCACTTTCAGGCTGATCGCCGCCACGATGCTGGTCCGTATGTCGCTGGTTTCAAATTCCTTGTTGTAGAATTCCCTGACGGTTTTAACAATGGCCTCGCGAAAAGCAGTAAGATGTGTGCCGCCGGAAGTGGTGTGTTGTCCGTTGACGAAGGAAAAGTACTCCTCACTGTATGCACGTGAACTATGGCTGAAGGCGCATTCAAAGTCTCCTTCCTTAATATGAATGATAGGGTAGAGGAGAGGTCCGTTTCCATTGATGTTTCTTTCCAGCAGGTCATGCAATCCATTCTTGGCATGGATCCGCTGCCCGTTGAAGTTGATGTTCAGACCATTGTTGAGAAATGCATAATTCCATAGCATTTCCTCAACATATTCAAACAGGTAATGAAAATTACCAAACACTTCATTGTCAGGAACAAACGTAATAAGCGTACCGTTCTTTTCGTCTGATTTACTGATCTTTGCATCATCGATCAGTTCGCCTCTTTCATAGGTTACCACTTTGGTTTTGCCATCGCGGAATGACTGGGCGATAAATTTTTCCGATAAAGCGTTAACTGCTTTGGAGCCGACTCCATTCAGGCCCACGGCCTTCTTGAATACCTTGGAATCGTATTTGGCTCCGGTATTTATCTTGCTGACACATTCGTTGACTTTCCCCAGTGGCATACCCCGGCCAAAATCCCTGATAATGACTTCTTTTTCATTCAGTGTTACTTGTATGGTTTTACCATGCCCCATAACAAACTCATCGATCGAATTGTCGATGATCTCTTTCAGCAGTACATAAATTCCATCGTCAGGGGAACTGCCATCCCCCAGTTTTCCAATATACATTCCCGGCCTGAGCCGAATATGTTCTTTCCAGTCCAGCGAGCGTATGCTATCTTCAGTGTATTCAACCGACATCTATCCTCAATTTGCCGCAAAAATAGAAATCCTTAGGGTCGCATGGATAAGGAAAGAAAATAGTTTTTAAGAAGTTGTTGTTGAAAAACATGCTTGTATAAAGGCATTCAGCGAATGAACAGCGGTAAAAAAGAACGGGTTCAGGACTATAATTGATGGATTTTTAGATGTCTCGATTCCTTATTACAGCATCTTTCCCAAACTAATCAAAACAAATTGGAATTCAGATTTAGCACTCAGTTTTGATTATTTTTATGCCGGGTAATCCCAATCTTTTATGCCAGGATTTACACTGATCTATCAATACGGAGGACTGGATGAAGGGATCCGCCGGCGTATTGAAAAACTCGAAAAGGCTTCATTCCGTGTGCAGATGATCAGCAATACCCAAAGCATGGTATTGCTGTTTCGCGAGGGAAATCACTATCCCTATCAAATCCTGAAAAGGAAGGAATATATTCTTATCATCGAAGGGATGCTCCTGGGAATTGATCCTGCAAAGGACGACAGCTTTGTCTCACATTGCGACGCAGCATTCAAAGGTATTGACCTGGAGCAAAATAAGGAATATTTCCATGGGATCGACGGGGAATTTATCCTGTACATGCTCTCCCGCAAGGGTGATCATTTTGTCATGTTGAATGATTACCTGGGGCGTTTACCGCAATATTTCATGCATTCGCGTCAATTCATCATATCCCGCGACCTGTTCATCATGGATAAAATAACTACCGGTTTGCTGTTTGATGAAACTTCCATTTATCAGTTTATGCGCCTGGGATTCCCGTTGGGCGAAAGAACCCTTTTTCATGAAATAGACAGGATCCCGCATGGTGCGCATATATCAGCGGAAAAAGACAAGATAAGGGTGAACCGGAGCAGCCTTGACCTTGAAAGTATGGAAGGTAGCAACACGGACAAAGATGCACTGCATATACTGATCTCTTCTTTCCGGAAAGCGGTTGAAGACAGGATGACGGCTCCTGGAAGAAAAGTAGTTTCATTGAGCGGAGGACTCGATTCAAGGGTCATCATGGGGGAGATCGAAAAGTCAGGAAGTACTTCGGATTATATAACATTTTCCTATGATAACCCGATTATCCTTCGGGATGTTGCCATGGCAAAGAAGATTGGCCGTGCCTTCAACAGATCCCCTCAGGTCAGCGAGTTGCAGGAATGGACCCCTGAATCATTTGATGAACTGACCTATGCCAAAAGCGGATTGAACTACCTGGGTATGGCCTTCCTGGTCGGATTCCTGGCGAAGGCAGGTCATGCCTATGATATAATGATTACCGGCGATGGGGGTGATAAAACATTGCCCTATATGTTTCCGATAGTCAGGGTAAAAATGAACCAATTCAGCAATTACCTGCTGCGGCAGCATGCCGTTGCTTCGAGAAAGACCCTGGATAGTTTCCTGACCACAGATGTGAAGCGGCAGGAAAAAATCATTAAAGAATTCCTTGAAGAACTGCCTGGTAAAAATCCCCGTTTCAAATACAAGCATTTCCTCTTTTTTGAAAGGGCCCGTCACTGGTTGTTTGAAGGTGAGGACAGGAACCGCAGCTACCTTTGGAGTACCACGCCTTTTTATAGCCCGCAGTTCTTCCGGCTTGCACATACCCTGCCTGAAAAAGAAAAGTTGAACTTCAGGCTTTTCCGGCAATTTATGACAGAAATCGATGAAGAGCTGGGCAACATACCGAATGCCAACTGGGGCTTTGCACTGAATGATACACGCCGGGTAGAGAAAATGATCTCACGTCAGCGATGGAAACAGAAGTTGCACTTCCTGGGAAGATCCCGTGGCGGCCAGGCTTCATTCCACGAGCAAATGGCAACGCTTGTCGCGTCGTTGATGCATAAAGGATATGGCGGGCAGATTGCAGTGTATGCGGACCGCCATGACCTGAATGCAGCTTCCAGTGAAACCCTTTTTCACCTGATCACGTTGCTGAAAGTTTCGGAAATGTCCTGGCGAAGTGTCTAAAAAGCGTGAAATCAATCCGGTTTGGAATGTAATGTTTCCCTGACGATCCTTTTAAATTCACGCAGGTCATTTCGTACCGGGAGCCATTCACCGGCCCGTGTTTGCGTCTCTTTTCTGAACTGAAGGTATTGATATACGACGGTTACAATATAACTGACCGAAGCGGTGATGCCCGCACCGATGAAACCAAAGGGGGGGATGAGCAATATGGCCAGGATCACGGTGAATATGAATCCGGCAAATTTGGCAATCAGGTTGACCCTGGGTTTGCCAATACCCGAGAAATAATGACTGAAAATGTTGTTGGCCGCCAGGGCAAGCACGCCGGGACTTAAAGAAATAATAACCGGTTTGACACCGACGAAATCATCACTGAAGATCCAGGTATAAAATGACTCGGGAAGGATGTTGATGATAATTACCGCTGCAAGGGTTAACATCAGTGAAATTTTCATCAGCCGGATGGTCAGCACCCTGGCATATTCCCTGTCACGTGTATTTGAAATCGCGGAAAATTGTACCACTGCGATACTCTGACCGATCAGCTTAAACCCTTCTGTCGTCTGTATACCTGCATTGTAGATGCCCAGAGCAGGTAATCCGGCGAAATATTTGATAAAATAAAAACTCAGCCTGTTGTTTCCGATACTAAGCAGGTTTGCAGCCTGCGTAATAAATCCATACCGGAAAACCGGCCCGATGATCCTGCTCCATCCTTTCACCACCAGCCGGCCGGATTTGAAAATCACGACACCGAATCCGGCCAGGGCAGCAATACCGTAAGCGAAATAAAGACTGTAAACATAAGCATCAACATCCCTGAGACCGGCAGGGATGATGAACAACACAAACACCAGCAGAAAAACAAGTACCTGCAGGCTAAAAATGAGGTTATAGCTTCCGATCCTCGAATGACCGAGCATAAGATTATAATGTATCCACATCAATGATCCGATGGCAGAAAGCCAAAGTATATGCAGAAAATAGCCTTCAGGGACAATGGTGTAGAACAACTGCGGGAACAGGTTCATCACCATGGTGCCCATCAGGTAATAAAAGATGATGACAAACAGGACAAAAACGTAGGCCGGGAAAAGCAATTGACCGGTGTTGGCCCTTGAGGCAAAATATACCAGTGAACCGCCGGCAACAAGATCAACCGAAAGTTGTACAATGGTAATATCCAAAAGGATCAGGCCGATGATACCCAGACCTTCATTACCGATGTAGTTGGTGATGATGATCAATACGATCAGGTTGATTATCGCATTGAGGATGCGTGTTCCTGTCGTGCCGATGATCTTTTTCAGCATAAGCCCTGCGTTGCGGTAAAATTAAAAATTATCAGGCGGATGGTACATGAACGTATCAATACTTTGATTATTGGCTTTCCGGACATTTTTACCAGGATTATAGCTCCTTACAGACCTTATTTCCAAGTGTCCCCTTGATAAATGATCCATCTCTTGATAGCTGCCAGGCTGTTTTTGTAGTTTTGTGACCTATTTTACAACACCTATGGCAATCGCGAACGAAGAACGCCTGACCAAACGGTCGCACTGGGACAAATACTGGGAAGATCTGGATCTGCCGGCTGTCATCAGCAAAAAGGATGGCACACCCTTGCTGCAGGTCGAAATGGAAATTCTCGGGAAGTACCTTCCCCGTGGTCCGTTATCTATCCTGGAAATAGGAGGAGCCCCAGGGCAATACCTGGCTTATTTTCACAGGCAATTTGGATATGATGTAAGTAGCCTGGATTATTCTCCGGAAGGATGTAAAAAGACCGAAGAAAATTTCAAATTACTGGGGATAGACGGTAAGGTGTACCAGGAAGATCTTTTCGGCGATCTTACTGCATTGCCCAGGTTTGATATCGTTTTTTCCATGGGGCTCGCGGAGCATTTTGAAGACTTAAGCGCAGTTGTTGAAAAACACCTGGAATTACTAAAACCGGGGGGAATCCTGTTTATCGGAATGCCCAACTTTCGTGGTATTAACAAGTTCTTTCTCAAACGTCTTGCTCCTGAGCAACTATCCATGCACAATCTCGATTCCATGGAAATAAAAAGATGGAAACATTTTGAGCACAAATTTAATTTGGAAAAGATCTTTAAAGGATACATCGGGGGATTTGAACCCATGACTTTTATGGCGAGGGAAAATGATACATCCCATTCCATATGGTATCTCACTGCCAGGATACTCAACAGTCTGTTCCACCGGAGAATTCGATTTTTCCGAAAATTTAATTCGATG
>JARRQC010000156.1:0-12945 GCA_037382165.1 bacterium
CCTCGAAGAAGCCTTCATCTGCGGCGCCAGGGGCCAGGTCTGCGGCATCGACGATCTCCGTCTTTTGCCTGTCGGGAATGAGATCGTCGACTGTTGTGAATATCTTGCGGATGTTCTCCGAGAAGGTGGCTATACCGGCTATGATGGCTGCCGCGACGATGATTATTGCCAGGTATTTGTTGTTCCTGATGCGTAACCAGATCCTGTCGACACGGGTTTCTTTGTTGTCATTCATGGAATGCGTGTTAAGCTAAGTTAGGTATAAATTTCATGCATAGCGGTTTGAATAAACACCTGTATAAATGGCGTTTAAATTTTATTATCCACTGATTTCATCTGTTTTCTTTTTGACTTTTCAGATAATTTTGTCAGCCATACCCCAAACAGCATCCCTGCGATTATAAATATCAACGCATAATCTTCGATAAAGGTAAATTCAGTAAGCTCATTAATTGCTATTAAAATGATTGAGACAATAATGATTCCAGCTGCCGGCAAAATCTTCTTATTCATACTATTGTATTATGCTTAGTTTGTTCATTTGAAGGAAATTAAAAAGTTATAAAATCCTGTCCGGTTTTATTGACTATTATACAGTACAGTCAATTTCTTTTGAGGCGGGTATTGTATTTGGGTTTCTTTTTCAAATATTTAATCGCAAATAAAATTACCAGGATGAATAATATGATTTCAATAAAATGAGACCCAATAAAGTATCCAATTTTATAGCTCCGTGACATGCCTGCAAATTGTGTGATTTTTACCTCTGGATTGACCGCAATGGAGTTAACAAAAAACTCGACATCTGATGTATTGAAATCAACGACATTAAAGTATAAAAAAGAATATAAATAGTTATTGAATAACAGCAACATGCATCCTGCATATTGACTTTTGTCCGCATCATTTAAGGTGAAATAATAACCGTGATATTCGTCGATCCTGACGGCTTCCTGCTTACCAATTTCAAGTTGTGTCGCATCGCTTACTCCTCTGCAGTATCCATCGTAAATTTTGTTCAAACTATTCAGGTCGTAGGGTAATGTTGACAGATAGTCTTTCTTCTGGATTTCCTCTATCAGGTATTTTTGAACTATGAAAGATGAATTGTCAATATTGGAATATAACAGATACGTTTTTATACCATTAATTATAGTATCCTCTTCTTCGTAGACCGTTCCCGGAAGTGCTATATCAATTATAGAATCAACTTCATATATATACCAATCTGCCACCTGGCAGGGAGATATATGGTAACTGATAAGGACAGACACAAATAGTAATATCCTTTTCATTCAGGATTGGTTTTTCATCTTTTCATTACGACCTTTGCTTACATGACACTTCAGCAATAAGCGAACAGACGATGAATTCTGGTTTAGCATGGCTGATCCTGGTCAACATCCTGATCTACAAGATACGACGAATTAACCTCTTTGTCAAGCAAGCAGATATTCTTAATTTCCGATTACGTTGCCAGGGCATTCGCATTGATGATCACAGACTTGTGCCGCTCGGGGATGAGGCTGTCCATCATTGCGGGGACCTTTCGGATATTTTATGAGCATGTGGCAATGCCAATCACAATAGGGCCGATCCGATGAGTATCAGTAGGTATTTGTTGTTGCTGATGCGAAACCAGGTCCTGTCGACACGGGTTTCTTTGTTGTCGTTCATGGAATGGGTACTAAGCTAAATTAGGTATGAATCCCCTGCATTTCCTGCCCGGCTATGACGCGTACCCTTTACTTTTAGTACTTTCTTTTATTTCCTGTTTATTGATTTTATCACCTCTTGCAGTTCTGTTAACCTTCCCCACCGGCATGCGTCTGGTCTTGGTTGGCATCTGTTAATGTCATTTATAATTACATGAAATAACATTCCGGAGATGGAGAATCTTTTAAGAGTAATGGATAACGGTTTGAATAAACGGTCGTTTTAATCCCGATTATTTTTTGTTGTGTTGAGTTATCCAATGGATCACATCTTCAATATACTGGTCAGGAAGTTCGTGCCCAGAATCATAAAACTTCAATTTTTTATCATCAATTAAAATTTCATCATAGAAAGCCCTCGCTTCCTGTTCAGGGATGAATAAATCTGTCTTTCCCATCAGCAATGCAACTGGAGACTTTTGATCTGTAGCAGCATAAAGTGGGCTGATCGCCTTCATTTTTTCTGCTATCTCATTCGACCAGTTAAGCTCTTTTACTTCAGAGAATGGTCTGGAAATCGGAGGCACACATGCCACAATACAGTTAATTCTGTCTTCAATATCGTTCAGAATCAAGGAGAAGGCTGCCCCCATACTGTATCCTATTAAGTTGAACCTAAGATTCGGGTCTTGAATTCTTTGTTCGAAGTAATCCATTATTAAACGAATTTCTCTGATGCTCGATACATACAAATTGTAAAAAGTTTGAGCATCATCCAGGTTCTTTGATCGCATTGGAGGTAAATAGCTGGGATCTCTGAAGTTAAGTTCATAAGATCTTTCACCATGAAACTTGGCGTCAATAATGACCAGATTATAACCCAATTGTAAAAGTGAATCCTTTATTGCCGTAAGGTTTTTAGTATATTGTAAATATGGCATGGATGGGTATACCCAATAATTTTTATTTCCTCCAAGACCATGCATCAAAATAACGTATGAATTTTCAATATTTCGTTCATTAAGAAAATGATAAATCGGAATTTTGGAATTGAAACCGTCAAGAACTATTTTCTCAAACTGGGTAAGAGAATCTAAACTATGGCTTTCCACTATACGGGCTGAAACGTCTGACTTTTTATAATCAAAATGATCATTATAATTCTGCCCGTATCCTATAGAACTTGATGTTAGAATAATGCATATCAAGAATAAGTTTCTCATAATTATCAATATTTTAATTCAATACAACGTCAAATGTAAAATGCAATAAAACGCATTTTACATAGTGTTCGCAATTCGTTTTGTTTTTACTCAAAGAAGTCAGGCGTAAATCAGCCTCTCATTTGTTAAGGTTTTCAACGGCCTTCTTGATCTTTTCCATGTTCTTTTCCTCTTCTTTTTGGAAAGCCATTCGAAGGAATGGTCCTATGATTCGAAAGAGCAAGGAATGGTCCTGTGATTCGAAAGAGCCCCTTAGGTAGCAGTGTCATTGAAGCAGTTATCCTGGTCGCCCTCAGTTGGCTTGACTTCACCTTTGAATGCGATATCCAACTTCTTACTAGCTGCATAGGCTTCCCAGTATTGTGGGCGATCAAACTTAGTATAGGTGCATTCCAATTTAGGACCACCCTTCCACTGGCATAGAATACGGGTCCCTTCCCCGACTGCCCCTTCTGTAAGTTGCTCAGCTAAGAGCATATCTGGGTTCCAAAACAGTTCATTTTTAAGGTCACTAAGATAATCGAAAACTTTTTCAGGGCTACGATTTAGATCAACTGAATTGATAAGTGGTTTCATATAGTTGTTTATGTTTGATATCGGTTTGGCTATGCGCGGTGTCCCAAAGGGCATGGCGTAAAGGTTTTGCTAGCCTTAGTTTTGGTCGGAATATTTCATAAAAAATTCTTCCGCATTCTTTATGTCGTGTAACCCAAGTATCCAACATATTTCTGAAAAATCTGAAAAGTCCAATCCGCCCGATCTGATGGATTCATTAAGATATCGCCCTTCTTTACCATTGTTTTTATTAGCTAACTCCATGGCAAGTTGCCAGATTGTCAAAAGATGTGGTGCTTGAATAAATTCTTCTAAATTGATCATTTGATCTGAACGAAATCCTGGTGTTCCATTACCCATAGCATTGCCGTCCGGTATCTTTTTATAATCGGTGTTATTCTTTACAAAAATTAAGCTGCCGTATGACGTAACTTCCTCGTTCCAATCCGCATGTTGGACAATGTGAATACGTTCCTTCGTATTTAGTGCTGGTTTTTCTGCTTGGATTTCCTTTACAAGGGCTGCAGAAAAGTCTGATTGACCTCCCTCAGCAATCCATATATCTCCTTCTTCAGCTAATATCTGCAACGCGATTTCTTTAACTTCCAGAAGGGCTTTATCTACATCTTTGTGTGCGTCACTCCAATTATTCCCAAAAGTCAAGTGACAGAGTTCATTCGGGTGAACATAAAGGCCGGTTTGAATACCATAAGCACCTGCAACAGCATGGTAATTCATTTCTGAGAATTTTGAATTAGAGATCAATGTTCCAAATGCTGCGACTGAGTGCAGATCATCTACATCGGTCTTAAAGTCATAATGAGCCAACAATAAGTCCTTATTAAGGTCGAAGCTGGTAAGTTGATTCCTTGATGAATTGCATCCAGTACAATTGAATATCAAAAGTGGAATTATACTAAGAAGATATTTTCCAAATCCCATTTTTTGATGTATTGGTTAAATATTAAGGATAACGTTTGGTGATAGGTGGAGTATTCGTCCCCGACGATAGGAGGGGTTGGCACTGATTTTGCCCATCATATTGCCTGGTCATAAGCATGAATTTACAAAAAGTTCTTCAAAATAGTATGGGTATACCCGCAAAAGTCTGTACCAAAGAATATTACATATATCGCATGTTAGGGCATGTAAATTATTCGTTCTTAATGATTGAGCTCTTTCAGCTTCTTGCTGTTCGGCCTAAAGCCATGCCGATCCAAATATAAAAGAGGCTCCACAATGTCAAAGCCAAGTATGCTGGCCAGTCTCTTCCCATGAAAAGGACAGGCGTCACAACAAAGACCATAAATGCCCCGGAGAGAAACACCGACCATCTGCCGGAACTTACGAGCAGACGTTTGTGGATGATTACAACTCCTGCGATCATGGAGGGAATTGCCATAAGCATTGATCCGACTCCATATCCGTTGTTTAATTTGACAGCTGCAGGCGAATCGAAAGGAACACCATACATTGTGGCGGAGATTCCCTCGCAGGCTGCAAGGACAACGAACCCGAGTATGGCGACCATTACGGACCAGCGGACGACCCTGGTGGCCCCATCCAGGCGTGAAAGCCCGATAAAACCATACCCCTTCAGCAGGTGGACAATCACCAGCAGGATGGAGACGACAACGTGGGTTCCCGGGTGATATGGATAACCCCAGAGATTGCTGTCAATTGAAGGCGGATAGACTAAATTCAGGAGGCCAATGGGGATTGAGACAACACCTGCAAGGATCAGGATGCGACTTGCCGATAATTGGAAGTCTTGTGTCATAATTCTCAAGATCAATTAATTTACAAAATAAATACAAACTTCATTTATAACACTAAGCCTGTAAATTAAGTTCTTAGAAATTCTATCTTTATTTAAACTAATAAATTTTAAGTTATCATTATTCCAATAGAATGTTTTTAAATTTGAAGTATTGTTCTTTTTACAGGCATAATTTCAGAAATACAGGGAGAGGATGGCACTTAGAGATTTATATGAGTAGCTAAATGTGCCCTAACGTTTGGATAAAGTTATTGACTTTATTCCCTTTTAAGCAACATCAACTTTTTATAAGATCTTATGCTCATTTCACAGCCGAACCATGTTATGGCTTTAAAAATTCAATCCTAAGCTGGTTAACCCTACCAAATATAGAAATACTTCCCCATCAGGAAATTACTGTTGTGTTATTTAAAATCTTTACAAAGAAAAATCCTGCCAGCAGGCAGGGGAGATCTATGGTCTGGAGTCTTTAGCCTGGGGTCTTGAGGAGTTCAGACTTCACCCACCTCGTTACATCGTTCAATCGCCTAGATCGTTCAATCGTTACATTCATGGATTCCAGAGGAGTTCAGGATGCGCTTCCCCATCCCCCATTTCCTCATATCCTCAATTCTTCTTCCCTCAATGATGCTCCAGGCTCTCCACCAAATACGGATGGTTCTTCGGAACCAGCGTCACTCTCCGCAGCGACCAGGCGACAGCGAAGACGAACAGTCCCAGGAAGCCCAGGAAGGTGCCGACTTCGATCCAGCTGATGCTGTGCGCTTCAATGGTGTTGGGCATGATCGACATGTACAACTCCACCCACTGGCCGATGATCAGAACGCCGATGACAAACAGCATGGCGGTGAAATTGCTGTTCACCCGGTTCCACATCAGGAAAAGGAACGGGAACAGCCAGTTGATGATCAGCTCGGCATAGAACATCGGCTTGTAATCGCTCATGATACGCGGAACGTAGTAGATCGTTTCTTCGGGGATGTTGGCGTACCAGATCAACAGGTACTGTGACAGCCAGACGTAACCCCAGATGATGCTCAGTGCGAAAATGTAACGGCCGAAGTCCTGCATGTGGGTCTTCGTCAGCACCGGAAGGTACCCCAGTTTGTAAAGGACGATGGCGATGGCCAGTATCCAGGTGACGCCGTGGTAAAACGACATCACAAATTTCTTGATGGCATAGATGGTGCTGTACCAGTGGGCGTCGAGCGACATCAGCCAGTCGATGGAGAAGAGCGAGAAGCTGAACGCCAGTACAAAGATGTAAACCTTCGACGTAAACTCGATCTTGTTGAAGTACGACAGTCCGCCGTGCAGGTCTTCCTGTGTCGACAGCCGCTTGATACGCTGTGTCAGGAATATCCAGAGCACGAAGAAGAGCACATAGCGCGCCACGAAGAAGGGCACATTGAGGTAGGGCTCCTTATGCAGCAGGATGGGGTCTTCCGCTACCGCTTCACCATGTGACCAATGGTAGAGATCGTGCAGGCCGCCGAACAGGCCGAGCCACAGCACGAACGAGAGGATGAGGTAGTTGCTCATCGCCTGCGGTATGCGTAAATAAGCCGCTGACCATCCCGACTGGGTGATGGCCTGCAGCGCCATCCAGAAGGTGGCCCCGATGACCACCGACAGGAAATAATAGTTGTTGAGCAGCAGGTTGGCCCACACGCGGGTGTGCTCCCCGGCGGCGAAGCCTGCGATGATGGTGAAGATGCCGAAGGCAATCAGAACAAGCGTGATCACTTTGAATCCTTCGCTGGTCTGTAATTTTTTATCCATCGTATCGTTGGTTTTATGCATTTTCAATAATCTTTATTTTCCCAGTTCCCGGATATAGTGGATGATGGCCCAGCGGTCGTCAGGCTGGATCATGCCGCCGTGAGGACCCATCAGCCCCGACATGGAGCCCATGGTGATAACGTAGAACACTTCACCGTCGGGCATCCCTTTCACGCGGGCTTCCACCAAAGAGGTCGGTTTGGCCGGAAACAGCCCGCTGGTGTGGAGGTAGCCGTCGCCCTTGCCCTGCTTGCCGTGGCAATTGATGCAAAAGATGTCATACTGCTGCTTGCCGCGGGCGATCACCCCGGGACTTGAAGCCACGGGGTTCTGCACTTCCAGTCCTGCACGCACCTGGTTGGCGGCGCGTTCCTGTATCGTGCCTCCCGGGTAGGGGTAAGGCATATTGCCGCGTGATATGGCCCCTTCCGGCGGAAGCTGGTTGGTCATGCTGTCGCTCAGGATCGGGTTGGGCGAGTAAGCTTTATAGAACTTGGTATAATACATGTCGTGCGAACCCATGTAGTCATATCCCGGGTTGTTCTTGCCGCGGTTGCAGGCCATCAGCATCAGCGGGATGAGCAGGAGCACGGACAGGCGTATATATTTCATTTTGAACCGTTTTTCTTAATATTCAACTTCAGATTCCTTGATTTCCACAGCGCCGGACTTTTTCAGCAATTCGTTGATCCGTTTCACTTCGGCTTCGTCCATTTCGGGCGTGCGGGTGATCAGGATGGCGAACTGGTCGTTGGTGGTGCGCGGTACGGGTACCTTCACCTTTTTACCCGGAAACATCTTTTCCCTGGCGAAGTAGGTGAGGAAGGTAAACAGCGTGCCGATGAAGATGGTCAGCACGAACATGATGATGATGAACGACAGTGTGTTCAGCGGCTTGCCGCCGAATTTCAGCGGGTAGCTTACCACCGAGGTCCAGTAGAGGAAGATAAACACCAGTACTGTTCCCGTCGCTCCGTAAAGGAAGGTGGCATAAGGCAGCCGGGTGGTCAGTTTCAGTTTCTCAAAGACACCGTGCATCGGGATGGGTGAGAATACATCGGCAATCGTCACCTCGTTCTCCTGCAGCTCGTCCATGGCTTTGAGCAACACGTCCTGGTCTTCATAGACGCCTATTATGCTAGTGCTTGTGTGACTCATCGGTAAATGATTTTAAGGTTGTTGTTTCTTTCAATACCCCTTTCACTTCGCTGATCGCTATGGTCGGCACGAAGCGGAAGAAGGCCAGCACACCGAGGACAAACAGTCCGATGGTGCCTGCAAATACCGCCATCTCGGTGATGGTCGGCTGGTAGGTAGCCCATGAAGCGGGTAAAAAGTCTTTCGACAGCGAGGTCACCACGATGACATATCTTTCAAACCACATGCCCAGGTTGATGAAGAGCGAAATGATGAACACCATGGTGATGTTCTTCCTGACTTTCTTGATCCAGAACAGCTGCGGAATCATAGCGTTGCAGGTCAGCATGGTCCAGAACGCGTATTTATATTCGCCGGTGACCCTGTTTTGCATAAAGGTAAACAGCTCATATTCGTTGCCCGAATACCAGGCCATGAAAAGCTCCGTCAGGTAGGCAGTACCCATGATGAGGGAGATAAAGGTCAGGATACGGGCGATGGCGTCGAGGTGGCCGTCGGTAACATATTCTTTGAATTTATAGAGGTGTCTGAGGATGATCATCAGCGTAAGCACCATGCCGAATCCGGAGAAGATGGCGCCGACCACAAAATAGGGCGGGAAGATGGTGGTGTGCCATCCAGGTATGACCGATACGGAGAAGTCCATAGATACGATCGAGTGTACTGACACGACGAGCGGTGCGGCCATACCTCCGAGCAACAGTGCGGCTGTTTCGAAGCGGAGCCATCCGCGGGCGTTGCCGATCCAGCCGAAGCTTAGTATGCCGTAGATCTTCGCCTTGATCTTTGAGTCGGTCCGTTCACGGATGGTGGAGAAATCGGGGATCATGCCTATATACCAGAAGACGGCACCGAAGATGGTCATCGCTTCGGCGGCTCGGTTGATGGAGGTCCTCCATTTCTGCCTCAGGATGAGGAGGAAGATGGAAAAAGCCGTCCCGGCATGGCCGATACCGATCCACCACACGAAGTTGATGATGGCCCATCCCCAGGCGACGTTGTTGTTGAGGCCCCATTCACCGATCCCCGTGGAGATGGTGTTGTAAAAGCCCCACACGCCCCAGAACAAAGCGCCTGTGGCTAAAAAGGCGGTGATCCACCACCACATCGGCGTCTTGTCGTCCATGGGCCGGATGATATCCCGGCTTACGTCAGCATAGGTCTTGTTGCCCTGAATTAATATGCCTCTGACTCTGGTATTATACATTGTAGGTTGTTTTGGACTGTATTACTTTCATTATTAAGCTTCGCGGTTCCTGACAAGTGTCAAATAGCTGGTAGAAGGCAGCGTATGGAGCTGTTCGAGCAGGTGATACATACGTGCTTCCTTGTTGTTGCGGACCACCACGCTGTTTTCGTCGTTCAGGTTACCGAACTGGATGGCATTGGTGGGGCAGCTTTGTGAGCAGGCGGTCTGCACCTCACCGTCAGCGAGTAGCCTGTTTTCGGCCTTGGCTGTCAGCTTGGCGGCCTGCAGGCGCTGGGTACAGAGCGAACATTTCTCTACCACACCACGCTGGCGCACCGTCACGTCGGGGTTGAGCACCATCTTGCCCAGGTCGCTGTTCATGTTGTAGTCAAACTTGTTGTTGTTGACATACTCGTACCAGTTGAAGCGGCGTACCTTGTAAGGGCAGTTGTTGACACAGTATCGTGTCCCGATACAGCGGTTGTAAGCCATCTGGTTAAGCCCTTCGTTGCTGTGGTTGGTCGCCGCCACCGGGCAGACATTCTCGCAGGGTGCATTATCGCAATGCTGGCACATAACCGGCATGTGGTAGACATCCGGAAATTCCGGATCGGAAGAATAGTATCGGTCGATCCGCATCCAGTGCATGATCCTCCGCTTACGCACCTGGTCCTTACCGATGACAGGAACATTGTTTTCCGCCTGGCAGGCGATGATGCAGTTGCCGCAGCCTGTGCAGGAATTCAGGTCGATGGTCATACCCCAGTGGATGCCGTCGAAGTCGATCTTGGAATAGAGCGTCACATTGGCCTCCTCATCGAGCTTATGCTGTTCGTTACCCGATCCCGGGTTGACAAGGTATTCCGGCAGGGTAGTTTCCCTGGCGATGGGACGACCTTCCATAAAATGGTGTGTCTGGGTGCAGGCCAGTTCATAGGTTTTACCTGCCACCTTTTCGATCGTCACGGCTTTGCCGCCGACAGTAGAGTAACCATTGCGGAAATTCATCATCGGGTAGACATTCTGTCCGACACCGTTGCCCGCTTTACCTGCCGCGGTGCGTCCGTAACCCAGCGCGATGGCCACTGTTCCGCCGGGCTGTCCCGGCTGCACGATGACAGGCAGTTCGAAGTTGTCGTTCACACGGACCACATCTTCGTATTTCAGGTTGTGTTCTTCCGCGTAAGCCGGGGATATCAGCACATAATTGTCCCAGGTGGCCGTGGTGATCGGGTCGGGCATTTCCTGTAACCAGGGGTTGTTGGCATACCTGCCGGTACCGATGCCCATCTTTTCATAGAGAATAACTTCAAGTCCTTCAAGTGGCGGACGGCTGGCATTCAGTTCCCGGAAGGTGAATTCCAGCGCCTCTGCTTCCTCAGTCGGATGCTCGATGATGCCGTCGTGTTTGAAGGTATTCCAGAAGCCGCTGAAATTTTCCATCGGTTCTTCATGCTGCTCGATCATGGCCTTCCAGTTCTCTTCCATATAGGTGGCGTAGTCCGTGTTCATTTCCATCCATTGAAGGAGGCAATCCTGGAACTGGCGGGTGTTGAAGATGGGACGGATCGAGGGTTGCTGGAAGCTGTAAAGCCCGCTTACCGGCTCTGCGTCATCCCACGACTCCAGGTAGTTGCTGGAAGTGCAAATGAATTCGCATTTCGATGCTGTTTCGTCCAGTGTCTCGGCAAAGCTAATTTTGGTCTTCACCTTTTCCAGGCCGCTGATAAATGCGGAGGCATTGGGATAATCGTACGCGGGGTTCACATTATGGACAAGCAAACCATGAACTTTACCGTCATTCATTTCTTTCACAAGCTTTTCCATATCGGCTTCGCTGCCCTGTTTCAGGTTGATCGGCCGGTTGACATCGAGCGTATTTCCATAGTTCCCCAGCATCTGGTTGATGGAATTGACGATCAGCTGTATGCCGTAATCGTTGGTACCCGAAACGACCAGTGATTTTCCTTTTTGTTTCAGCAGGTCTGCGGCTGCTTTTTTAACATCCACACCTGCTGATGGGGAGTTGTATGTTTTATTTCCTGTGGCGGAAGCAATGGCATTGTAAAGGCTCAACAGCACTGCAGCCTCTTCTGACGGGCGGATACCATAACGGTAGTCCGCTTTGGAACCGGTAAGGGAAAGGCGGCTTTCATACATGTACAGGCGTGACATTTCGTTTTTGCCATTCTTCAGGTCGCGGGCGGCGGCATATTGTTTGGTGAAGGCTACAGGAAGGATCCAGTTGCCCAGGAAATCAGCGTTGAAACTTACAATGGTTTTCGCTTTGCTGAAGTCATAGAAGGGGATGACTGCCTGACCGAAATTGGCTTCATGCGCTTTACGGATGGCTGAGTAGCTGATGGCATCATACTGGATCCATTCCACATTGGGATAGGCAGCCATGAATTCCTTGATCAGTTCCCGTGTAGAGGGGCTGATGATGGTCGAAGTCAGCAATACCACTTTGCGGTCACGGTCGCGGTGGCCGCGCAGGGCGACGAGGATGTTGTGGTCCATGTCGTCCCAGCTTTCATCTGTACCTCCACGGCGCGGACCTTTCAGTCTTGCATCATCATAGAGATTCAGCACGGAGGCTTGTGCGCGGGCACTTGTACCACCCCGGGTCAGGGATGACATTTCATTCCCTTCGATCTTGATGGGCCTGTTTTCCCTGGTCTTCACCAGGATGCTGCAGTAGTCGTGGCCGTCGTAAAAGGTGGAGGCGTAGAAATTGGGTACGCCGGGTGTCAGCTCGTGTGGCTGGTTCAGCAACGGTATTGCTTTTCTGACAGGCATCTGGCAGCTGGAGACGAGGGCTACCGTGCCCACTGAGAAACCAAGCATTTTAAGGAAGTCCCTCCGGCTTGATTGTCCCTTGATCTCCGATTCGTCGAGCCCTTCAACGGAAAATTCCGGTTGCGGCCCATTATCCTCCAGGATCGATTTGCCGCTATGCAGTTTATATTCTTCTAAGGTTTGCCAATATTTATTTTCCATAAAGCGAATGGATGGAATAATTAATGATTCGGATTAATAGTGACATTTCTGGCACTCTTCACCACCGATCTGTGCTACGGTAGCCCTTTTCAGGTCTCCGCTCGACAGTTGTTCGTGGAGTTGAGTATACTGGTCGTAGAATGTATTGTTAAGGTCGATCTCCCGTGTTCGGTGGCAGTCTATACACCATCCCATGCTGAGGTCGTTGACCTGGAAGATCTCGTCCATCTTCTCGACTGGACCGTGGCATTCCTGGCATTCCACCTTGCCTACGGTAACATGCTGGGCATGGTTGAAGTAAACATGGTCGGGGAGGTTGTGTACCTTGATCCACTCGATGGGTTTCTTGTTGTCAATGGCTTCGTAGATCTTGGCGATTTCCGTTTCACCTGTGATCTTGCCTTTTCTTACCTGGTTGTGGCAGTTGAGACAGAGCTGCGTGGGCGGGATCCCGGCGTGGAGGCTTTTATCTGCGGTAAAATGACAGTACTGGCAGTCGATCTGGTTCTGCCCGGCATGCACCTTATGGGAAAACCAGATGGGTTGTTCAGGCTGGTAGTATTGTTGCCTGCCTAGGGCGGTAGCTTCTTCAAAAAGCACTTC
>JARRQC010000157.1:0-2891 GCA_037382165.1 bacterium
GGAAAGCATGCTGGGATACGTGGTGGATGGAAAGGTATTCGTGTTGCTTAATGCAGGAACCTCCCCGGCGACCTTCGAAGACATTACTCTCCCTTTGGGCAAATGGAAACTGATCGCCAACAACGAAGCGGTGGACCACCTCCACGGGGTGAAAGATGAGCGGAAGGTCATGAAGCTGAAAGGAGATCAATCCCTGGACATCGCCATGCAACCTGCAAGCCTGAGGATCTGGGTCAGGGAATAAGGCACGATTGGGTTTTTATACTTTTCTGATATCACGATTGACTTTTTTGATCTTGTGGAAGCTGAGGTTCCGGGTTTTGGTTAAATGCCAATAATGAAATGGTAACAAAAGTTACGGCAGCCATCATTTTTTCATGTGTTGGATTTGGGGTTTTATCAGCCATATAAGGCTTTATGGATTTAAAATATTGCAAAACTTTTTGATTAAAAGTAGACGGTAGTCAAAGCTTACATAAAACAAGCCCGGTATAAAAACTGAATGAACAAAGGTAATTTAGAATGGCAAATGAAATGCAGCTCCTTAGTAACCGCTCCAAAACATTAATTTATCTGATCACCATTTAAATCCCTCCAAATAAACTAAATTTCGGACTTTTTAGAAATATGCTATACGAATGCCAAACATGGACAGAATGATAAACCCTGTGGAATGGAGTAAAAGGGCAAACCTGTATGAGGTCAATATCCGTCAATTCACCCCTGAAGGGACATTAAACGCGTTCAGGGAGCATATTCCCCGGCTGCATGCCATGGGGGTCGATACAATCTGGATCATGCCGGTGCAGCCTATCGGGAAGGTCAACCGGAAGGGAAGCCTGGGAAGCTATTACTCAATCAGCGATTATACCGCCATGAACCCCGAATTCGGGAACCTCGGCGATTTCTGTGCGCTTGTTAACGATACCCACCAACTGGGCATGAAGGTGCTTCTCGACTGGGTGGCCAACCACACTGCCTGGGATCATGTCTGGACCAAAAGCCATCCTGAGTTCTACCGCCACGATGAAAACAACCACTTTGAATCACCCTGGGACTGGACTGATGTCATTGCGCTGGATTACAACAACCGGGAAATGCGTCAACACATGATCGATGCCATGGCCTTCTGGCTCAAAGAAACCGGCATTGACGGCTTCCGCTGCGACATGGCCGGTATGGTGCCGGTTGATTTCTGGGAAGAGGCACGACAAATATTGGACCCCGACCGAAAGCTGTTCATGCTGGCAGAAGATGAAAACATGCTGGAGTTGCTGAACGAGGCCTTCGACATGAACTTCACCTGGGAGATGCATCACCTGATGAACGCAGTGGCCCGGGGAGAGCGCACTGCATCTGACATCTGGGGTAAATACCACGAGTATACCGTAAGGTACTCTCCCTTCGCATACCGCATGTACTTCACCAGCAACCACGACGAGAATTCGCACAGCGGCAGCACCGTTGAACGCCTTGGCGACGTTGCCCCTGCTTTCTCCGTGCTGACCTACTTGCTGCCGGGCATGCCCCTCACCTACTCGGGACAAGAAACGGCCAACAGGAACAGGATACCGTTCTTCGAAAAAGCAGCAATCGACTGGTCATCATTGCCCTTTGAAAAGCTCTACAAAACCCTGAATGAAACCAAACGGGACAACAAAGCCCTCTGGTGTGGCCCATTTGGCGGTGATATGGTCAACCTGAACCAGGATCAGAATGATAAAGTCTTCGCTGCCAAACGAGAACTCGGCGACAACCTGCTGATCGGGGTTTTAAACCTCAGTAACGAAAGCCAGCAGTTCACCATGGACCATGACCGGCTGGCCGGGAAATACCGGGATGTATTTACCGGTGAAGATTATTATCCCGGACTGGGGTTCACCTTTGAACTGGAACCGTGGTCGTACGTGTTGCTTGTCAGGCAGGCGTAACTTGAACAAAATAACTTAACTTTGACCTCCGCTAGCGGCCTCTGGAGAAAGCACATGAAAAAACAGGTTACAATCAAGGACATCGCCCAAAAGCTTGGGATTTCCACATCCACGGTCTCCCGTGCCCTGAAAGACCATCCCGACATCAGCCTGAAAACACGGGAGGCGGTGCAGGAGCTGGCCAAACTACTGGGGTATAAACCCAACCTGATCGCACTTAACCTCAAACACAGCCGGACGAACACCATTGGCGTGGTGGTACCGGAAGTGGAACACTATTTCTTCTCCACCATACTGAACGGCATCGAAGAGGTGGCCTACAAGGGGAATTACAGCGTTATGGTGTTCCAGTCGAATGAATCTTATATGCGCGAGGTCCTCATTGTCCAGACCATGATCGCCAACCGCGTGGATGGTGTACTTGCTTCCTTCTCCAAAAATACACACGATTACTCTCATTTCGAGCAACTGATCGAGAACGAGATTCCGCTCGTGTTCTTCGACAGGGTGCGCGACGATCTTCATGCCGATAATGTTACCGTCGACGATTACTCCGGTGCCTACAACGCTGTCAGCCACCTGCTGCAACAGGGATGCAGGAGGATTGCCTTTTTCTCAGCCCCACAGCACCTGATGATCGGCAGGAACAGGCTGGAAGGATATAAAGCCGCCCTCGAAAAACACAATATAACCTATAACCCCGACCTGGTCTATGCCTGCGACACTTTTGACGAAGCACAGAAGATCAGCCGTACGGTACTGAAAAAACAGGACCGGCCCGATGCCATTTTTGCAGTCAATGACCTGACAGCCATCGGGGCCATGAAGATCGCCAAGCAATTGGGCCTGAATATTCCGGAAGACATTAAATTCGTTGGATTTGAAAACAGCCGAAGCGCTTCTATCTGCGAACCGGAACTGACCACCGTCGATCAGTTCGGCTTTGAGCTGGGCAAGAAA
>JARRQC010000157.1:2928-13371 GCA_037382165.1 bacterium
ACCAGACTGAAAAGCAGGTTGTGAAAACACAGCTTGTAGTCCGTAAAACGAGTTGAGTTTGTTGTTACAGGGTGTGGGTTCCTCTTGTCTTATTAATCCATGTATCCTCAGTGTTCAAAATTCCCTTAAAGGATTTGGCTTATGCGAATTTGTCTATGGTAAAAATTCTCATCTGATATTCCCCATATATACCCTGTATATCCAATACACCCTCTTTACCCATCCCACATAAATCAAAGCTTTTCACTACTTTTGCTAAGCTTCAAAATCAAGTACCATCATGAGAATATTTTTTATACTGACAGCTATCCTATTTACTGCATTGAGCCTCAGTGCACAGATCACCGTAGATCCCCCCTTCCCTACCGCAGATGAGCCGGTTACCGTATACCTCAATACCGAGGGAACCGGACTGGAAGGCTACAGTGGTACCATATACGCCCACACCGGCCTCACCATTGACGGTGAAAACTGGCAAAATGTGATCGGTGAATGGGGCGATAACCCATCACAACCCGCTTTGGAAGAAATTGAGCCCGGTTCTTACAAACTCGAGATAATTCCAAGTATCCGTGATTTTTATGGAGCTTCTGAAACAGATAATATCACAGAGATGTCATTTGTCTTCCGCAGCAGTGACGGATCACAGCAAACCTCACCCGATATTTTCTATGATGTCTATGAACAATCACTGGCCCTGCTGATCACCGCCCCTGAATTCAGGCCGGTTATCGTGCAGCTCAATGAGACCATCACCGTGGAATGGAATACCAATCTCGCCGATTCCAGTTTTCTTTTCATCGACGACAACCTGGTCCTCGCCGATACGGGTTCAACCTTTTCCTACGACATTACAGCGTCGGAATATGGTAAGAAATGGGTCAGGGTCGAAGCGCGGAATACAACGGATGTTGTCTCCGAATCTTTCTACTATTACGTGAGAAGTGATGTGGTAATAGAAAACCTGCCGGAAGGCACCCGCGACGGTATCAACTACATTAGCGATACCCGGGTGGTTTTCAGCCTCTATGCGCCGGAAAAAGAATTTGCTTTTCTCATCGGCGATTTCAACGACTGGGAGGTGAGCGATGCGGGCTATATGAAACAAACACCTGACGGTAATCTATTCTGGCTGGAAGTGGACGGGCTGGAGCCTGGCATGCAATATATCTTTCAGTATTTTATTGACGGAAAGATCCGGGTTGGTGATATGTATTGCGAACAGGTGAGTGACCCGTGGAATGATCAATTCATCCCTTCTTCAACATATCCCGGTCTGCCGGAATATCCTTTCGAGAAAACCTCGGGCATCGCCTCGGTTATCCAGACCGCCCAGGAGCCCTATGAGTGGCAGTCGAATGATTTCGTGCCTCCCAAAAAAGAAGACCTGGTCATTTATGAATTGCTTGTCAGGGATTTTGTTGAAGCCCATGACTACAGCACCCTGACCGACACCCTGGACTACCTGCACAGGCTGGGCGTCAACGCCATAGAACTGATGCCGGTCAACGAGTTTGAAGGCAACCTCAGCTGGGGATACAATCCCAATTATTATTTCGCCCCCGATAAATATTATGGCCACCGCAATACGCTGAAAGCCTTCATCGATGAATGCCACCAACGTGGTATCGCCGTCATCATGGATATCGTGCTGAACCACGCCTACGGCACCTGTCCGTTCGTGGTGATGTACTGGGACACGGAAAACAACCGCCCTGCTGCCAACAACCCCTGGTTTAACCAGCAAAGCAATTTTACAAATCCAGATGCCCAATGGGGTAACGATTTCAACCACGAAAGCCCGGAAACACAACAGTTGGTGGACAGCATCAACAGTTACTGGATGAGCGAATACCGTTTCGATGGCTTCCGGTTTGACTTTACCAAGGGATTCGGAAACAATATCAAAGACAACAGCGACCCCTGGGGAAGCAACTACGATGCAGACCGGATCGCATTGCTAAAACGGATGTCGGATGAGATCTGGAAGAGAAACCCGGAAGCCTATGTCATTTTTGAACATCTTTCTGAAAATACCGAAGAGAAAGAACTGGCCGATTACGGCATCATGATGTGGGGCAACCTCAACTACAGTTACTCGGAAGCTGCCATGGGGTGGCATGATGGAGGAAAATCTGATTTCTCATGGATATCTTATCAGAAGAGGGGCTGGAACGATCCCAACGTGGTAGGTTACGCGGAAAGCCATGATGAGGAAAGGATGATGTTCCGGAACGTCACTTATGGAAATTCCGCAGGTGAAAAGGACATTAAAGATACAACCGTTGCCCTGCGCCGTCAGCAATTGATCGGCAACTTCTTCTTCACCATCCCCGGTCCTAAGATGGTCTGGCAATTTGGGGAAAGGGGATTTGACTATTCGATCGACTACAATGGCCGCCTCGGCGAAAAACCTCCGAGATGGGATTATATGGAGGATTGGAAAAGAAGAACCCTATGGTATACCTGGGCTTCACTAATTGAGTTGAAGAAAGAAGAGGATGTTTTTGAAACCAGTGATTACGACCTGGATGTCAACGGGGCCTTGAAAAAGATCCGATTGACCGCGGAAGATATGTCGGTCGTTGTTCTCGGTAATTTTGATGTAGAGGAAGGCTCCATTGATCCGGAATTCTATTCAACAGGCACCTGGTACGAATTCTGGACCGGTGAAGAAATGGACGTCACCGATGTGAATAATCCCGTTTCACTGCAGGCCGGGGAATACAGGTTATATACCAACAAAAAATTAGAAACACCTGATTTTGTAGGTATTAAGGAAAATATTGGTGGCTCACTCAGTGATTTCACCATTTATCCTAATCCGGCATCGGATCAGGTAACGCTGGCACTGCACCTGAAACAAGGTTCTGAAATTACGGTAGCCTTGTACGACCTGCAAGGAAGGAAGATCGATGATTGGTATACCGGTCAGTTGCCGGGAGGTCTGAAAGAACTGCATACCGATGTCTCTTACCTGGAAACAGGGATTTACCTAATCAGTATCCGGTCCGGTGAAGGATATCGCCAGACCAGAAAGTTGTTTGTGAAGTAACATGTTGTTTTGCGGTTCGCCTTTTGGGGGATATTGATGGAAATTAGGTAGAGATTAAATGGAAATTGATTGTAGTGCAGACTATCAATTCACATTACGGATTCAAATATCTTCTTCAGGTGAACCTTTTCCCTTTTAGGCGCCATAAGGGATGAAGGAATGGATTTATTACTGTTTCATCAAGAAATTTCAGTGAAACCCAATTTCGCGAAGCGAATTTCACCCGAAGGGTTAATTTAGGCAAAGCCTGATTTCGGCGCAAACCCAATGACAGCAAAGCGCCTAATCATTATCTGCCCAAAAAGTGAAAAGCCTCCTGAAACAACGTCCAGGAGGCTTCAAACCAAATTAATTAATGAAAAGTTATTTCTTGTCGTTACTGGCTGTTTTCTTGCCTGAACTTTTTGAACAACATTCACTTTTTGCAGATTTGTCTGCGCATTCCCCTGACTTTTTAGCAGAGGCCTTGGATTTCTTTTTGTCTTTATCCTTGTCCTTATCGTTGTCTGTCTTTGCGAGAACAACATCATTACTTTGGTAAACAGGTGCCGCAAAAGTTGTCGTGGCTATGCTGCCAAAGAACAACAAGCTTAAGCTTATGGCTAGAATTTTACTTTTCATGTCAAATCGATTTAAAGGTTATTTTTAAACATTAATTCGGCCAAAAATAAAAATGCATTTGAATCAGGGTTGTTAAACAGCTGTTAAAAACTGTTAACAAATTGTTAATTAAAGCCTGCTGCCCTCTTTTGCCACTACTTTTGATAACCTGAATACATGAAGAAAAAGGCGATAACCGGGATTATCATTCTGGCCTCTGCATCCCTTATCGGGATAGTTCTGACTCAGCTTTACTGGGTTAATAAATCCATGGATCTGAAGGAAGAGCAATTTGACTATAGCACTCGCATCGCTGTAAAGAGCGTACTCACCCGTATACTCGAATTCAAAAATGACAGTACTACCCAGCAATATCTTTATGAACTCTCTTGCAGGAAACCTAAACTGGATGTGACAGATGTTGTTCAGCCTGCACTGCTTGATTCCCTGCTTAAAGAAGAACTTACCCTGATGAAGGTAACGGAGAAATATCAATATGGGCTTTTCAGCAACCGGACCCAAAAGTTCGTTGCAGGCAGTTATCCCGGATATGAAAAAGATCTGCTGGCAACCCCGTTCCGGTTTTCAGTGTCCATGCTATACAGGCCGGGGGATTATTACCTTGCACTTTATTTTCCGGATAAACGCAGCATCCTGCTAAGACAGATGGAATTCTGGCTTCTGCTGAGCGTTTTTTTCCTTATTGTAGTGATCATCAGTTTTGCTTTCGTAATTACAGCGATCTTCCGGCAGAAAAGGTTATCGGCCATGAAGAATGATTTCATCAACAACATGACACACGAATTCAAAACCCCCATTGCCACTTCTTCGCTGGCTGCAGAGATGATCCTTCGTTCCGAGATGATTACAAACCCGGAAAGGATAAGAAAATATGCAAGGGTAATACTCGATGAAAATTATCATTTGCAAAACTTGTTCCACCTGGTTTTGTAAACGATAATTTTCATCCCTTGAAAATGGCAAGCAGCGATTTAAAATGAAAAGCAACAGCCTGCACAAAATTATTGAGACCGTGGTTGAAAACCTTGAACTAAGGCTCAAGGAAAACGACATCAGCCTCCAACTCAAGCTGGAAGCAAAAGAAGACCGGATTATTGGTGACAGGATACACCTTCAGAATGTCATTTTGAACCTGCTTGACAATGCGATAAAATATTCCCCGGAAAATCCCGAAATCTCAGTGGTTACATGGAACAGCAAAGCAGGAATCCATGTAAGGATAAAGGATAATGGCATCGGTATTGACCCTGTTTTCCAGAAAAGTATCTTTAAGAATCTTTTCAGGATTCCTACAGGCGACATACATGAGGTACGTGGGTTTGGGCTGGGACTTTATTATACCAAAACAGTGGTTGATTTTCACCACGGCAAAATTACCCTTCAAAGTGAACCTGGTAAAGGATCGGCTTTTGACGTGTTCCTGCCCTTCAGGCAGAACGGCAGAATGTAAGGATTTCAACCTTTTAACGTCAGAATTGTTATAAGATAGGGAGAAGTGTTATAAATGATCATGTTAATGAATTACGCATGGAAAAAATGAAGAACGCGAGGATACTGTTTGTGGAGGATGATCCCAACCTGAGCATGATACTTCAGGATTATCTTGAAATGATCGGTTTCAGTGTGGACCATGCTGCCAATGGCGAAGAAGGATGGTCGAAGTTCAAAAGATCCAGTTACGACCTGCTCATCCTGGATATCATGATGCCTAAGAAAGATGGTTTTACGCTGGCCAGTGACATACGAAAAATAAACTCAAAGATCCCCATCATTTTTCTAACGGCCAAGGATATGAAAGAAGATCGCATCAAGGGTTTCCAGGTCGGATGTGATGATTACATGACCAAACCCTTCAGTACGGAAGAACTCAGTCTGCGGATCAAAGCGATCCTGAAACGATGCACCTTGCTTTCAGATGATACTGATGGAGAGAATACAGAAACCTTTCAGATTGGTAAATTTACTTTTGACAGCAACAATATGCTGCTAATCAGTGAAGAAGAAGAAAGGAAACTTACGCGGAAAGAGACCGGTCTGCTTCGCCTGCTGTCTATGAATCTCAATTCGCTCCTTCCAAGGGAAGTAGCCCTGGAAACTGTTTGGGGTGAAAATGACTATTTCATCGGCCGAAGTATGGATGTTTTTATTACCAAACTGAGAAAATACCTGAAAAGCGACCCCAACGTTCAGATTACCAACGTGCATGGGATCGGGTTCAAACTCGAAGTCAATAATGAAACTGTCAAAGAAGATGCCTAGCTACTCTGTTATTCCGAGCAGCTGAAGCATAAAAGCGTATTCCATGGCAGTTTCCCTGTATTGTTCAAACCGTCCCGAAGCCCCTCCATGGCCATAATCCATATTGGTCCACAAAAGCAATTGATTATTACCGGTTTTTAGATCCCGCAATTTAGCCACCCATTTGGCAGGCTCCCAGTATTGTACCTGGCTGTCATGCAGCCCGGTAGTAACGAGCAGGTTGGTATATTCTTTCGCTTTTACTTGATCGTAAGGGGAATAGGATAACATATACCGGTAAAAGGTCTCCTCGTTGGGATTGCCCCATTCATCATATTCCCCGGTTGTCAGCGGGATAGATTCATCCAGCATGGTGGTTACCACATCCACGAAGGGAACTGCAGCGATCACCCCTCTGAACATCATGGGTCTTTCGTTGAGTACTGCACCGACCAGCAATCCGCCGGCACTGCCTCCCAGGGCAAACATCCGGTCATAACCCGTATAATTTTCCCTGACCAGGAAATCACCGCAGTCGATAAAATCGTTAAACGTATTCTTCTTATTCAGGAGTTTGCCTTCTTCATACCAGGTCCTTCCCATTTCCTGTCCACCGCGGACATGGGCCACCGCCCAGGCAAAGCCCCTGTCGATAAGGCTCAGCCGCGCCGATCTGAAATAGGATTCCACACTGTAACCGTAGGAACCATATCCGTATAGCAATAGGGGCTGGGATCCATCCATCCTGTATCCTTTCCTGTAAACGATCGAAATGGGTATTTTTTCACCATCCCTGGCTGTGGCATACAACCTTTCCGTGATATAATCGTCAGGATCATATCCTCCGACGACCTCATCCTGTTTTCGCAAAACGGCTTTCCGGGTTGCCATGTCATAATCGTAAACCGACCGGGGGGTTTTCAGGCTCGTGTAATTGTATCGCAATAACCTGGAGTCATATTCAGGATTTCCAGCCGTATAGGCATAATAATCCTGTTACTCGAAAGCCATATAATGATCATCTCCTGTCCTGGTGTCGAATATCCTGAAATTGACCAGACCGTTTTCCCTTTCTGTAACGACATAAAAATCAGCAAATGCATCCACATCTTCAAGTAAAACTTCCTCCCTGACGGGCAGCAGTTCTTTCCATTGCTCGATAGCCGTTTCCTTCTCACCACATTCCATTAGCCTGAAATTCTTTGCCTTGTGGTTGGTCCTGATCAGCCACCTGTCACCCTGGTGTGAGATATTGTATTCCACCTCTTCCATTCGCTCCTGGAAGACATGAAAAGTGCCTTCGGGAGAATTCGCATTAAGGAACCTGAATTCGGAAGAAAGGGTACTGACTGATCCGATAACGATAAACCGGTCTGTTTTGGTCTTGTAGACAAATGACCTGAAGGTGGGATCATCCTCATGATACACCATTTCGTCCTTCTCCACAGCAGTTCCGAGGGTATGCCTGTAGATCTTGTCCGGACGCAAGGTTTCATCCTTGGTGCTGTAAAATACCGTCCGGTTGTCGTTGGCCCAGGTCACATTACCAGAAGTATTTGGAATAGATTCCCCGATCACCTCCCCTGTCCGAAGATCTTTAAAATAGACCGTATATATCCTTCTACTGACAGTATCCACCGTATAAACCAGCAATTTGTTATCCTGACTGACTTCCCAGCTGCCGATCTGGAAAAAGGGATGGCCGGCAGCCATTTCGTTACCATTGAGCATGATCTCCTCTGCTGCTCCTTCCCCGGTTTCCTTCCTGCAATATAGCGGATACTCTTTCCCTTCTTCATACCGGGTATAATATTCGTATCCTTTCCGGGTATAAGGAACAGACATATCTGTTTGTTTGATTCTGCCCACGATCTCTTCAAAAATACGCTCCTGCAGATCCGCTGCAGGTTTTAACACTTCCTTTGTATATTCATTTTCAGCCTCCAGGTAGGCAATCACCTCCGGGTTCTCCCGGTCGTTCAGCCAATAATAATTATCGATCCGGGTTACGCCAAATTCGTTAAACTCCTTGGGGATCTTCTTCGCTCGTGGTGCTTTCATTTTGGATGCTCGATTTTGTTCACATGCCGCAAATGGCCATAAAAGGGCCAGGCCACTAATGATCAGAACGGCTTTAAAAACATTTCTCATTTCAGCCTATTAATTGGTCCTGTTTCTCAGAAATAGAAGGTAATGCCCAAACTGGGTAAAATGGGAAGCTGGTTAACGACCTCACCCGTCACCAGGTCAACATAGAATACATTTTTCCTGTCATAGACATTGATGACACTAAAATCAAAAACAAGTTTTGAGGTCGCGCTGAAGAAAAGGTTGTACTTGATGTCGAGGTCAAGCCGGTGATAATAGGGCAACCGTCCACTAAACAGATCGGAATAAATGACGCCAAGCTGGCCATTTTCAACCGTATAGTTGGAATTGATGCCATCGGGGAGTATCAGGTGTTCATAGAAACCCTGAACCTGTGTAAAAGGGAATCCCGAACCGAGGTTCCAGCGGGCATTGAATTCCCACTGCTTTTTGGAGCCTGCCAAATAGGACACTACGGCATTTATATTGTGCCGGCGGTCAAAAGCAGGCGTGTAAGTCACCAGCTCACCAAAGCGGTTTTCGTATTCCCTGAACACATAACCCAGCGAATAGACAAACCAGATATACAGATTCTTATAATCATATTTCAGTGCGAGGTCGACACCATAACTTTTTCCCTTTTCAATGATAAAATCTTTGGTTTCCACATCCACAGCATTCGGCGGAGCAGTTTCCCTGTCATAGAGCTTAAAACGGTTAACGTTCGTCAGCTGTGGAAAGTCCTTGTAATATCCTTCAATATTGAGATTCAGAAAACTGCCAATGTCAAACTCTGCTCCAAAGATCAGGTGGTTGGATTTCTGTAGTTTATGATTTAGTTCTTCCCCGTCGAAGGTCTTGGGCAGGTTGTCAGGACCGGATAGGAAGCCGTAAAAGAGGTTCACCACGTCGCGGTCCGAAGTAGCTGCGATAAAATTCTGGGAGTACATCCCCGCTGCCAGCTTTAAGCGGAAACGCTCTGCAACATTGTATTTGAGGGCAAGCCTGGGTTCGGGTGATATATCTGCGAGGGAGGCATACCACTGTAACCTGAATCCTGGTTCGAAAATGAATTTGCCATACGTTCCTTTATATTTCACAAAAATACCCAGCTGGGTTGTGTTTTCAATCTGCTCGATCCTGCCTCCCAGGAAATTGGTAAAAAGATATTCCGTGCGGTAGCCTTCCATCGCGATTCCGTAAGTCAGTTCATCCTTACCGAAGAAATAGCTGAAGTCGATTTCGGCGTTGAAACCGCTGATGGAACTTTCCCTGGGTGACAGGGTGGCAGAGTTGATCTGCGTCTTATATTGCGAATAGGCCAGGGTACCTTCGATGAGTACCGCTGATTTTCCGGGAATAACCACAAAATTTGTACCCCCGCCATAGGAAGTCCATCCGAAGTCGGCGATAGACTTGTAGTTTTTCACATCATCGTTGAAATTGAAACCGAAAAAGCTGATCTTACTTCCGTTGGATCCATTGATGGATATTTTACCATACAGGTCAAGAAAATCGAAAGGGATACCATCCTCATCAACATAATTGTAAAAGATCTTCGAACTTTCTGACAGGTAGGAATTCTTCATCGAAAGGATAAAGGAGGAGCTTCCTTTGTCCGGCGCCTTTTGCTTGACTATCGGTCCTTCCAGAAGTACACGGGAGCCGAAGGTGGAAGCGCCTACGGCACCGGAATAGTTCTTTTTATTACCATCCTTGTAGGTGATATCCATCACTGCGGAAATACGCCTTCCGTAATTGGCATTATATCCTCCTGTATAGACGTCCGCGGTGCGGATCACATCCGTTTCAAATACGGAGAACAGACCAATGGAATGGAAAGGATTGTAAATGATCATCCCGTCAAGCAGTACTTCATTTTGTATCGGTGCACCACCCCTGACATAGAACTGTCCTCCCTGGTCACCCGTAAAAATAACTCCCGGCACAACCTGCAGGTACTGGGCAAAATCAGCCTGGCCACCTATAGAAGGGATCTGTTTGATATCCTTCGGGGTGATCTTCACCACAGAGGTCCTGGTTTCCGTCTTTTGTGCAATCCTGTCGGCACTCACCTCGACAGTTTCCAATTTCACAGAGGATTCTTTCAGGTAAAAACTACGATCGAGGATCTGTCCCTCTTCTAGGGTGATGGTCTCGCGAATCGTGTCAAATCCAAGATAGGTTACAATGAGCGTATAATTGCCGGGGTTGATTTTTGAAATAAGAAAATATCCGTTTACATCTGTGGAAGCCCCGCTGTTGGTCCCCCTGAGGTAAACATTGGCTAGAATAGCAGGCTCACCAGTATTTTCCTCATAGACAAAACCGCGGATCATGGCTTCCTGTGACAATGCGATGAAAGGCATCAAAAAAAGCAACGGTATCAAGACAATTTTTAAGAAGTACTTCATCCTGTTGGGGAATCTCTGAAATATCGC
>JARRQC010000158.1:0-16507 GCA_037382165.1 bacterium
GCAGGTTTTTGTCGCTGTCATCTGCCACAAAACAAAAAGTATTGCGCCAATCACGCATGACCGTCTGATCCCGCATGATATAATGCTCTATTTTATCTACGGCTGCTTCTGCCTGTTCAGGAGTAGTAACCGGGAACCTTCCGATACCGATATCAAGTTCGCCGGTACAATTCAGCCCTTCGTCATTATCAAGGAGGCCGAAATAATCATCTGTCACATAGGAACCGGTGAGCCGCAGGGATTCTTCAGACTGATAGGTCGGGACCATGTTGTTGTTCTCATGCACCCTGTGTTTGTAATCGAAGGAGGCATCACCGAACATCAGCAAGTAAGCGGGTTCATCCCCAAAGGCACCCTTATTGCGTAACATGCGCATAAAATCCCTGATGGCGCTGACATCCTGGGATCCTGAAGAAAATTCATTGTAAATCTGTCCGGGTGTGACAATCTCTATTTTCAGTTCATCCGCTACCCGGTGAAGCTGAGCCAGGCGCTCCGCCTGATCCAGAAAAATGTCAGGACTCACAATGACATAATTGACCTGGCTGATCGCATGCAGGTCCTGATTCGGAACAACTTCCACCGATACAGGACTGAAAAACGCACTTTGATCAAAGGCGATAAAACGCCGGTAATCATCTGTTTTCAGTATATATTCCAATTGATTACCGTCCAGTACAACTGACACCTCCTGCGGAGCATGCTGATCACTGATATCCCACACCCTGGTATCCTGATCTGCACCGGACATGACAAACCTGGTCACATTTCCTTCTGCCGTCACTTTTGGATTCATAAAGTGCATCTGCCCTTCGGTAAACGTCAGCGCACGTTCCGCATTCAACACGAGATAGTTCAGCCAGGTGATGGCATTGGGATCCTCCGAAATGTATTCTATGGTAATGTCAACCTGGTCACTGTCTGAGAAGAATGTGGCACTCTTACTCAAACTCCTGGCGTAGGTACTGGAATTCGATGTCACCCTTTCCAGACGGGTGGTGTCTATTACGGTTTCCCCGTTTGCCGTCACCTTGAAATAGGTATAAATATATGCCCTGGTAGCGAGGTCTATCTTCAGAAAAAGCGGCCGCTCAGTTCTGTGGTTCGGAAAATGGAAGGTAAACGTACGCTTTACAGTATCCCCTGTAAAACGTTCACCAAACCATTCCTTCCCGGAGTAAAGCAGGTTTTCCCAGTCATGATCCACGACTGTATAATCAACGAATGAATGGGCCTGCATGGTAGGTTCCTCATCGAGGCTTTCCAGCATCTGAATGCGTTTGTTGTTGCCCTGGTCTGTAGTCAGAAAGTAATAGGTAGTATCTGTATACAGGTTATTTTCATGATCAAACCTTCCGCTAAACAGGTTATAGCGCCATGTTCGGGGTGCCCGGGCATAAAAAAGGATATAATCCCCCTCATCGAACGAACCGTCCTCAGCACCATCTATATAAACAGCATTTTCCTGGAGGTCATCGGGCCGTGCTTTGCTGTTGCTCTCCGGGAGCATGCCATTGTAATTTCCGAAAATGCCTAATTTCTGAACCTCAATAGCTGCAGGCGCTATTCCAATCTCCAAAAGGTCCTGGTAGGTAATCCGGTGCACTCCCGTCCGGGTGATGCCCAGTTTAAACCAGGTGCCATTGCCCAGCACCGAATGTTCGGCATAATCAACTTCTGAGTAGCTTGTTTCAACGGGTAATGCGGGTACAAATTCAACATGCATATTGTATTCCCTGATCCACAGCAATTCTTCTTCCGTAATCCTTACCAAGGGAAGGACCCTGATCTCGGCACTCAGGTCGTGGTAATAAATGTTATACTGGATCTCATCCTTCAGCAGGTCAATATCGGCGATTTCAGGCATTTGATCAAGACGGAAAGTATCTGCGGCAATAATTGTGAACTCCGGTTCACAGACAAACAATTCTGCGGGTAAATCAACAGTCTCTGAAGAAAGGGGCAGGGCGCCATAAACAGGATCATTGACAGCCCCGGGAAAAGAAAGGTAATTGATTTCCAGACTCTTTACACTTTGTTCGGTGATCAGTTCCCATTCATCCAGGTGTACGGTTCTATCCACCTGGCCGGAAAGGATCACCGGGCTGACGAACAGCAATATGTAGAAGAATAGTTTTCTCATCTTATAGCATGACAAAGAACCGAAAAAAATCGTTGGCAGAAAATCAATTTCGGATGTAGAGCAGTTTGGCATGCTCCTCCTGTGTGTCCCCATTCTCGTTGCGGACCACCACCCTGTAAACATAAAAGCCGCGACCGATCTTACCGCCATTGTCCGTTGATCCATCCCAATAGATCGGGGTGGAACGGTAGCCTTCAGGATTTATCCGGGTTTCGATGGTTTTGACAATACCGCCGCCGGAATTGAAGATCTCTATCAATACGCTCAATTCCTGACCGGTCTGGTTGTGATCAAACACAAAATGGGTTCCGTTGATAAACGGATTGGGATAATTCATCAGGTTCTCCACCAGCATACTTGCATTCGAAACGACAATAAAGTCAATGGCTGCTGTAGAAGAATTGTTGTGGATGTCCCAGACACGCAAAGTGAGCGTATGTTTTCCATTGTCGAGATCGTGGAAGGGATAGTTGATCGTACCGCTGTTGTAACTGTCGACATCCGCTTCATAATACTGGTTGATGATGTAACTGCTGTTCATCCCGCTACCACTGATGGTAGCCTGGATATCATGCCCGATACCGGCACCTGTTGTATTGATCCCGCTTTCATCGAACACCTTCGCCAGTAACAGTGGGTGCTGATCTGTGGTTCCCCCTGGCACAAAGGTTGTATCATTCATAAACAGCTCAATTACGGGGCCTTCATCATCTTCATCTGCCGTATTGTCAAATCCTCCTATGATGATATTTTCATAATATCCGTGCCCATCCAGTGTATTGTTGTTGGTGTAATAACTGATACGTCCGCCGCCGAACTTATAGGCTATATCCCTGGGAACGATGAATTCGACGAGAAATTCGCCGTTCGTCACACTTACTTTGCCATTGAAGAGGATATTTTGACGTACATAAAACGTATAAGGCTGGCTTTCGTCACCCAGGGTCACAATCTCTGATTTCTTATCATAAATGGTGGGGAAGAGGAGACCTTCATAGTCATTTACCAATTGCCCTCCGTGGTCGGTAACCTGACCTTCAATGGTGATCTGTGAAAGTGCTTTCAGGGTATCGGAGACGTCTTCGACACAAATTTCCCCGTTTATCTTGAGTGTTCCGACTCCCATTTGCGGATAGGCCAGCCGCAATGCCGGATCTCCGAGCAGGACGAATTTTTTGGAATTGTCACCCCCTCCCTTTTTGGATTTTCTGATGACATCGCCAAATGTGGGGTATTTCCCGTTTTCAAGGGTAAACAGGTTTTCATTGTAGATGGCCAGGTTCAGCTGAAGATTTGAACTGGCAAAGGTTGCCCTGGCTGTCGAAAACAAAGCGATACCTCCCCCCTTCTCATTCAGGAATACCATTTCACCGGCACTGACACGGTTCAGGTCGTCATAGCGACTGAATTCACAGGTGGCCGTGATGAAGATGGGCATTTTTTCATAGTTCGTCCATGAGTTGATGTCGCTGATCTGCAGGAAGCGCTCATGGCCCAATCCGATCTCCCCTCCATGTCCGTTATAATTCATCACCAATGTGCCTTTGGCCATTCGGTTATTAATCGCCTGATTTACCTCGGGCGCCCGCTGACCACTTGGTGTTGATACCTGCGGGTAAGCATCCACGTATATCTTATCCACATTATATGCATTGTGATTTTCCTGAAGATATTGAGATAGTATCTCTCCATGCTTCAGGTGGGTGTTGTTGTCGCCATCATCCGCAAGGAAGGTTACGATATTGCGCCACGGCCCCATATTCTCCAAGGTATTGGTAGCATAATAAATGGATTTGTCCACAGCCATCTCAGCTTGTTCTACCGTGGAAACCACAAACCTTCCAATACCAATGTCCACCAGATCACCGTTCGCATCGATTTCTCCCTCTCCATCATCCAGGAATCCGAAATAATCGTCGGTAGCAATGGAATGCACAATATTAAGGGATGAGATATCCTCCCAGCAGGGAACGAAGTTGCTGTTCTCGGTACCGAGAATATCTTTGTAATCATAGGAAGCGTCACCAAACAACAAAAGATACCTGGGTTCCCTTCCCGGGTCACTTTCATCGTAAAGCATCTTCATAAAATCCCTGATGCCTGTGATATCCTGTGAACCGGATGAAAACTCATTGTAGATCAAAGCCGGTGTGGTGACATAGGTCGTCAAACCGCCGTGTTCTTCGTGAAATGCCGCCAGCCTGTTGGCTTCTGCTAAGAAAAGCGGGTGTGTAATGATGACATAATCTATATTTCTGACGGCATGAAGATTTTGATTTTCTATTTTTTCAACAAAAGCAGTTGAGTGAAACAAGGAACCGTCAAAGGCGATAAATTTCCTGAGCTGATCCGTTCCGGCCGTAAACCGAATGTTGTTACCCGAAAACTGGGCATTGACACGTTGTGCATCCGTGGGATCCGTGATATCCCATATTTCAATATCCGGACCCGCATTGGACAATGTATACCTTGCCATTTCACCCTGTGCTGAAAGGCCTTTCTTTAAAAAGTGCATCTGACTTCCGGACATGATCAACTTCCGCTTTGTATTCAACCTGATATAATTAAGGTATCCTGATGCCCGGCTGGAAAGACGGTTGTATACCAGGCGTACAACAATATTATCTGAATCGGGGGTAAAATTAAAACTGGTTCCCCGGTTGGCAGCAATCTGGTAGGCGTTGGTTGGTGAAATAACCGGCATGTTCAACGTGCTGTCTTTTTCTCCGTTAAGGTAAATGTCAAAAGTATTGGAAGAAGAGGAAATGCTGGCGAAATCGAGCGCAGCGAATCCGGATTCATTCTCTGTAATGATGTTGGGGAATTCAAAGCTGAACTCGTAGGTTGAGTTAAAATCAAACAACTCCCCATACCATACCCTTCCCGTACCGGCCAGGTTGCGCAGATCAACTTCATGGTACTGGAAATCATCAAAGGTGGTCACCTCAATATCGGCAGTACCCGAAGGAGGATCCGCCAACTGAATACGCCTGGCTGAACCGCTTTTTGCCGTAATGAAATAATAGGTGTAGTCATCATAGTAGTTGTTCTGATGCTCAAAATATCCGTTTACGGCATTATAATTCCATACGACGGGACCTTCCCCGTAAAACAGTATATAGTCTCCCGCATCAATACGCCCATCTTCTTCCCCGATAAATACTACAGGGTTCTCCACCAGGTCATCATGCCTGAACACATCGTTCCTTTCCGGGAGGATGCCTCCTCCATTACCAAAGACAGCGACATTGCGGGGATCAACCGACATGTCGAATCCCATGGCAGAAAGATCCTGGTATGTGATCTTGAAGACACCACTTTTATCGATCCGTACTTTGTACCAGTCTCCCGTGGCTAAAACTGATTGATTCGTTCGTGTTGATTTATATTGGGCATCATCAAAAACATCTTCCACCTCGATAATAAGCCTGAAAGAGACCAGCTTTTCAAACAATTTCGTTCCAGAATTCCATCTTACAGGAACAATATCCACACGTGCAAAGGGCTCCTTTCGGTTGAGAACCAGGGAAACTGAAGTGATGCAGGCTGTATCTGTAAATTGGGCCGCAGTCAGCAGGGTATGTTCTTCAGGACTTACCGGTACGAATACCTGGTCGGCCAGACGAAGGCTGACGTTGGCCTGGTCGGTATGGACAGGATATAGTTTCTGGAAATGCGGCAGAGGTTCGAGATCGATATAATAAGCTCCCTCAAAAGCCAGCCGCTGGAAGGCGTTGTTCTGACATACGCTTAATTAGACAACAATGATAACGGCAGGGTTGTTCGTTTATTTTGCAAAGAAAAGCATCGTTTTAAAACCATTAAAAATTTAAACGTTATTTAACAGGTTATAAAAATTGTCGTATTATTGTACGCTTAAAACTCAAACCGATTAGAACGTGGTGGTGATAAAGCGATTACGCTGGGTAATCTTTTCTTTATTAATGGCATACATGGGTGCTTCATACGCCCAGGATGCGCAGTTTTCGCAGTTTTATGCGAACCCCCTGTTCCTTAATCCCGGTCTTGCCGGTGTGACGGAATGCGGAAGAATCAATTTGAATTACAGGAATCAGTGGCCGTCGTTAAGCAATGCGTACATAACATACAGTGCAAGCTATGACCAGAATATTCCCGGAATCAACAGCGGTTTCGGATTTCATGCCATGAGCGACCGTCAGGGGGATGGCGCACTGGTCAGAAATGCCATATCAGCTTTTTATTCTTACCATCTTCAGGTGAGTGAACCGATCATCATCAGTTTCGGTGTTCAGGGGTCTTATTATATGGAATCATTGGACTGGCAGAAACTTATTTTCGCCGATCAGATTGACCCTACCACAGGAAATGTCAATCCCGGTTCCAGTGAATCGCCTCCACCAAATGACAATGTTTCCACGGTCGATTTTTCCGCGGGTGCTGTCATGGCTTATTACGATCAGTGGTTTGCGGGAGTTGCCGTGCATCACCTTACGGAACCCAATATTTCATTCTATGACAATTCTGACAGCAAGCTGCCCATGAAATTCACCATCCACGGTGGTGTGAATATTAACCTGAGCCAGGGCATGCTTGGCTACATCGGTGATGACGACTGGTCTTTAGAACCACAGTTGTTGTACATGCAGCAGGAAAACTTCAAACAGCTTAATGTAGGGCTGTACGTCAGCAAGAGGCCCCTTGTTTTGGGTGCATGGTTCCGCAGCAATTTTGGCAACCCGGATGCAGCCGTGCTGTTGGTCGGATTAAGATTCAATAATATCAAAGTCGGATACAGCTACGATTTCACCATTTCGAATATCGGAGGATCATCCGGAGGAGCGCATGAAGTCTCCTTCTCATGGGATTTCTGCATCTACAAGCAGGACAGCAGAAGAAAGATCAGGGCAATAAGTTCACCCTCTTTTTAGTTATTAAATAGATCAAAAAACAAATAAACCTAATAAACATGTTTAGAATCAACAAGTTAGTCTTAATATTGCTGGCTTTTGGAGGCCTTGCAATCTTAATGTCATCTTGTAAGGGAAAACAACGTTCGAGAACGACAGGATGGGAATACAACAACCCCGAAAACGGAGGTTTTGAGGTGGCGGACGAAAAGAATCAGATTACCGGACCAGGACTGATCCTGATCGAGGGTGGTACATTTACCATGGGAGCGACGGAAGAAAGTCCATTCTACGAATGGGACAACATGCCCAGGAAGGTCACGGTAAGCAGTTTCTATATGGACCAGACGGAGGTAAGCAACCTGGCTTACAGGGAGTACATATTCTGGCTCAACAGGGTATATGGAGAAGATTATCCAACCGTTGTGCAGAATGCGCTTCCTGATACGCTGGTATGGCGGGACAGGCTGGCTTATAACGAGCCGCTTGTACAAACATATTTCAGGCATCCCTCTTACCAGGATTATCCCGTGGTCGGTGTCACCTGGATCCAGGCCAACGATTATGCTTCATGGAGGAGCGACCGTGTCAATGAGAATTTGCTGATCGAAGCGGGAATTCTCGATTTTGACCCGGATCAGAAGAATGAAAACAACTTCAATACCGATGCTTACCTTGCCGGACAATATGAAGGCCTCGTAAATGAAGGCAAAGAAGACCTGGATCCCAGCGGTACAGGTGTCCGTAACGTCAGGTTCGAGGATGGGATCATGCTTCCCAAATACCGGCTGCCCACTGAAGCTGAATGGGAATATGCAGCCCTTGGCTTAATTGGAAACACCCTTTACAACAGGGTTGTCGAGCGCAGGGAATACCCATGGAACGGTGAAAGCATACGGACCGACGACAGAAAATACTATGGAAGTTTCGTAGCCAACTTCAAAAGAGGGAATGGCGACTATATGGGTGTGGCAGGCAACCTGAACGATGGCGCCTCGCTGCCCTCGCCCGTCGGTTCCTACTGGCCCAACGATTATGGCCTCTACAACATGGCAGGAAACGTTAGCGAATGGGTGCTTGACGTATACCGCCCAATGTCCTTCCAGTATGTTTCAGACTTCAACCCGTACCGGGGTAATATCTACAAGAATGTGAAGAAAGATATGGACGGCAGCATCGCTGAAAAAGACAGTTTGGGTCGTATTCAATATGTCGAGATCTCAGATGAAGAAGCTGCACTGCGGAAGAATTACCGTAAAGCCAATAACGTCAACTACAGGGACGGTGACTACCAATCTACCCTGCAGGCTGACTGGCTTAGTGAAGATGATGGCCAAAGTACAAAACAGATGTATGACTATGGTGTAACCACACTGATCAGTGATAAAGCCAGGGTTATTAAAGGAGGTTCCTGGAATGATCCGGCCTACTTCCTCAGCCCGAGTGTCAGAAGGTTCCTGGATGAAGATCAGGCTGCTTCAACGGTAGGTTTCAGGTGCGCTATGATTCGTGTAGGAAGCCAGACAGCTTCGAGATAAAAGATTTAATTTCCTAATTTTACCCCGCTCCAACAGGCGGGGTTTTTTTATGCCAGATGGTCTCGATTCAGAAAATATACCAGCTTTTTCTCAACCACCCTCGAATCAGTACCGATACGAGGAAGGATGTGAAGGATACCCTTTTCTTTGCCCTTTCCGGCGAAAATTTCAACGGAAATACTTTTGCCAAAGCAGCATTGGAAAATGGTGCCCGGACGGCGATCGTTGATGATCCCTCTGTTGCCATCGATGACCGCTACCTGCTGGTCGACGATGTACTTTCCGCATTACAGGAGCTGGCCAGGATGCACCGTGCCCGGAATCTCATCCCGTTGCTTGCCATTACCGGATCCAATGGAAAAACAACAACCAAAAACCTGATCCGGGCTGTACTGTCCGCTGGCAAAAAGATCATCGCTACAGAAGGAAATTTCAACAACCACATTGGCGTGCCGATCACACTGCTTGGTATCCGCAGAGATACAGAATTGGCCGTTGTGGAAATGGGCGCCAACCATGTTAGCGAGATCGGACAACTCTGCCAGATAGCCCTTCCTGATACCGGTATCATTACCAACATCGGCAAGGCACACCTGGAAGGTTTCGGCGGTTTCGAAGGGGTGGTTAAAGCCAAGGGCGAAATGTATGACTTCCTGAGGCAGACCCACGGTACCGTAATCATCAACGCGGACGATCCGCTGCTCATGGAACTTTCTTCGGGAATAAAACGGTTCACCTATGGAAAATCCGGTGCCCAGGTTACCGGCACCATCACCCGTTATAACCCTTTCCTGTCGGTTAAATGGCAATACGAAGGCCACGAGTACTCCATGGACACTTTCCTTTACGGGAAATACAATTACTACAATATCATGGCCGCCATTGCAGCAGGTATCTATTATAATATCCCGGTTGACCATATCAATGAAGCCATCGCAGCCTTCCGCTCGGAAAATAACAGGTCGCAACTGATGCGCACCGATACCAATGAGATCATCATGGATGCCTACAATGCCAATCCGGTGAGCATGTCCGAAGCGATCCAGAGCTTCAGGGAAGCACGAAAAGAAAACCCCTGGCTGATACTTGGCGATATGTTTGAACTGGGAGAAAGTGCTGAAGAGGAACACAAGGCCATCATCGACCTGCTCATTAGCTGTCGTTTTGACCAGGTACTGCTTGCCGGTGAGATTTTTTCCAAAATTAAGATTCCGGAAAGCTACAAGAGTTTTAAAACGACTGGAGAACTTGAGCACTATCTGCTGGAAAATCCAATCCGTCATGCCCATATCCTGATCAAAGGTTCCCGCGGAATGTACCTTGAGAAAACCCTTAACGTGCTCTGATGTCTGAGATGTACCATGTCCTTGGTGTCATGTCAGGCAGTTCGATGGATGGCATCGACCTGGCCCATTGCCGGTTTATCCGCAATGATCAAAAGGGCTGGTCCTTTGCCATTTTGGATGCGGATACGGTGGCCTTCGATATGAAATGGCTGAAGTTACTGAATTCCATTGCCGGGTTACCGGCAACTGATATTCTCGAACAGGATATTTTATTCGGCAGATACCTTGGGCAAATCTGTTGGTCCTTTATGAAAGAACATAATTTTAGGCCGGATTTCATTGCTTCCCACGGTCATACACTGTTTCACAGGCCGGCAAAAGGTTTTACCCTGCAAATCGGACATGGACAGGCTATTGCCAGCGAAACGGGTGTCCCCGTTGTTTGTGATTTTCGCACAAAAGACATCCTGCTTGGCGGACAGGGTGCCCCACTGGTGCCTGTGGGAGATGAATACCTTTTTGATCAGTATGATATCTGCCTGAACCTCGGCGGAATTGCCAACCTGTCCTTGCGACAATCGGGAAAACGTACCGCATATGATATCTGCCCTGCCAATCAATTGCTCAACCACCTGAGCAGACAGACAGGGGCTCCTTATGACCGGGGTGGCGAAATGGCATCAAAAGGCAAGCTGTTGCCTGAGCTGTATAACTTGTTGAATACAATCGATTATTACAGAATAACGCCTCCCAAATCCCTGGGTAACGAGGATATCCGGCGTATATTCATCCCCTTGCTGGAAACCATTCCGGGTTCAGTTGAAGATAAACTGCACACAACAAGCCAACATATTGCCCATCAAATAGCTGTCGCAACCGGCGGCCTTGCCCCGGTAGGATGGGATAAAGAGCAAAATCCAACATCAGCTGATCATTCCCGAAAAAAAGATCATAGAATTTAAGGAAGCGATGGTCTTTGCTTTTTTGGGTGTCCTGAGATCAAGGAATGAGATCAATTGTTTTGCCTCCGTAACTGGTGCATCCTCTGATTCCAGCACAGGAGTGATCTATCAGCCATAAAAAAACCCGGCCTTACTGACCGGGTCTTTAATGTATATTCATTTAAATCAGTGCATCAGTATATATTCTGTTTGTACCCAATATACGATGGCACCGGCGATATAACCAATGATGGCAAGCCAGCTGATCTTCTTCAGATACCAGATGAAATCTATCTTTTCGAGTCCCATGGCAGCGACACCGGCAGCCGAGCCGATGATCAGGATACTACCACCGGTACCTGCACAATAAGCGAGAAATTCCCAGAAAGTGCCATCAACCACGAAGTTATACATGTAAGGATCGGAAACCGTGTGGGTTGGGTCCACAATGGGATACATGCCCATGGCTCCTGCGACCAGCGGCACATTATCCACAATGGCAGAAAGTGCCCCGATGATCATATTGATGATATACACGTTCTGTAGGTTCCTGTCGAGGTATTTGGCCAGTACATCAAGATGACCTGCGGATTGCAGGGAGGCAACGGCCAGCAGGATACCCAGGAAGAAAAAGATGGTCGGCACATCCACTTTTTGGAGGATTCCAACGACAGTCAGCTTGCGCCGGTCTTCCAGCGGTTTGTTGCGATGGATAATCTCAGTGGTAGCCCAGATGACTCCCAGTCCGAAGAGCATACCTACGAAAGGTGGCAGGTGGGTGAATGTTTTAAATACAGGAACGAACAGCAATGCCGAAACACCCATGATCAACAGGAGCCTGCGCTCTGCCGGTGTCGTAAACTCAGTTTCTTCATCGGCTTCAAGAACCGGTCGTGTAATGTTACCCTTATAATAAAAGGGAACAACGATGTTGAAAACACTTGGCATGATCACGCGGGTGATGATATTGATCGTGGTGATTTGCCCTCCAATCCAGAGCATAATGGTCGTCACGTCTCCGATGGGGGACCATGCACCGCCTGCATTTGCGGCAAGTACTACAATACTGGCGAAGAACCACCGCTCTTTCTTATCGTCTATGAGTTTCCTCAACAAGGCGACCAGCACGATGGTCGTGGTCAGGTTATCCAGTGTCGCCGACATGAAGAATGTCAGCGTAGTGAGTATCCAGAGTAATTTTATCTTACTGGTTGTCTTGATCTTATCGGTGATGATCTTGAATCCCTGGTGCTGGTCAACAGTTTCCACAATCGTCATGGCACCAAGCAGGAAGAAAAGAATATGGGCGATCTCGATCACATGGTGATTGAGGTCATGCAAAATAAAATGATGCAGGGTTTGGGATGTTTCTACATCACCTTTCCATAGCTTGTTGAAATGATCCGCATCGGTATTCGGCATAATATAACCGAGGATATCCGCCGCCCTCATTTTGACTGTCTCCCATGCAGGGCTCAGGTTCAGGTCGAGGATTCCTGTCGCGAATAATGCATACAGGGCCCACAATACCGTACCGGTCAGCAGGGCGGATGCCGCTTTATCAAGCCTTATAGGGTGCTCGAGGGCTATCATCGTATAACCGACGATAAAGATTACTACCATCAGGATAAACATAATCGTAGGAATTTGTTGATTATTAAATAAATATTGAACGCTTTGTAAAAAGCTGCAAATTTAAGCATTATGCTATGTGAGCAGTCCGCGGATGTATTTAAAAAACTACATATATAAAATTTAGAGAATTTCTAAATAAACCTGCCGCGAGATGCTATTGTTAATGTCTATCTATCCTGTGAAATAATAATTCCCATCAATTTCAGTTAATATTAACGGGTTTTGACAAAAAAACAGTTGGCTCCCCTTTTCGGGAAATGAATAACCTTAATTTTACAGCTTTTTTAATTTAAGATCATATGACACCATCATTCATATTATTACAGATCAACGAGACCGCGGAAGTGATCACGGGCGAACAGGGTGAGATCACACTCCCTATCCTGGAACTCGTCATCAAAGGGGGCTGGATCATGGCCATTATTGGGATATTGTCTATTGTTGCCTTCTACATCTTTTTTGAGCGCTATTTTGTGATCGGCAGGGCAGCCAGGCAGGACAAGAATTTCATGAACAACATCAGAACTTTCATTCACGATGGTAAACTCGAGTCCGCCAGGGCGCTATGTGTTACCAATAATTCTCCGATCGGGAGAATGATTGACAAAGGACTGGCCAGGATTGGCAAACCCCTGAATGATATTAATGTGGCCATTGAAAATGTTGGCAAACTGGAAGTTTCCAGGCTTGAAAAGAATGTTGCCGGCCTGGCCACTATCGCCGGAGCGGCTCCCATGCTTGGCTTTCTGGGAACAGTCATTGGCATGATAAGGGCATTTTATGATATGTCGATGGCTGGCAACAACATCAATATCGAATTGCTTTCCAGGGGGATCTACCAGGCGATGATCACTACGGTAGGAGGCCTTATCGTCGGTATTATTGCCTATATCTTTTACAATATTCTCGTTTCGCGGATACAAAAAGTCGTCTACCGGCTTGAAATAACCGCATCGGAATTTATGGATGTATTGCATGAACCGGCAAAATGAGGAAAATAGCAGCAGGATAGGTGATGCGGGGTCAGGGATACGGGTTGCGGCATACGAGACGCGTTGTTCTTCAACCTTCAACACTCCTGCACCTGCGTTTCGGCGGGCAGGCCTTCAACAGTGATCGTTTTGCCTCTAATTGAATTTGAAACGAACTGAAAATATTTGTTATGGCGATACAGATGAGAAATAAGAGGGATACCAGCTTCAGCATGGCATCTATGTCAGACCTGGTTTTCCTGCTGCTGATCTTTTTCATGCTAACCTCCACCCTCGTCGCTCCGAACGCGATCAAATTGTTGCTGCCCACCAGCAGCAGCAAAACCATGTCCAAGCAGACGGTAACGGTATATATCAATAAAGCGAGGGATCTCTATGTAGATGAAAGGCGGGTGGACCCAGCCAACCTCGAGAATGTTGTTTTCGGTCAGACAAGACTGTCCCGGTGCAGGATATCGTGGTGGTGATTGACGCCGTGAATGAGATCAACCGCAAGAATGGAACAAAGCATAAGGTTATCCTTGCTACCCGCCCTGAGCGCTGATGGCGTGATTGTTGTTGAAAAATTATAGTAAGATAATTCAAGCAGATTTTGGCAAACTTCAGGGAAATATTACGTGACAAAGACCGCAGAAGGGGGCTCATCGCAACCATCCTGATCCACCTGTTGCTTCTGATCGCTTTATTTTTCCTGGCGCTGCGCACCCCCCTGCCCCTGCCTGGTGAAGAAGGCGTGGAAGTAAACCTGGGATACGATGAGCAGGGCTACGGGGATATCCAAAGTGAGTCGGCCCCGCCCGAATCGCAGCCCGTTACGCCACCGCCCCAGCAGTTGCAACCCGCGGAACCCGAACCGGAAATCATGGAGACCGAACCCGAAATTATTGAAAGGGAGCCAGAAATTACAGAGGATCTGATCACCCAGGATGTGGAAGAGGCCCCTGCGCTGGATGAGGCAGAAGAAGAAAAGCCGGAGGAAGAACCCGAAAAGAAGCCGGAGGAGCCGGAAAAAACCGAGGAAAAGAAAACGGAGCCGGTAAAAGAGCCCGTTGAAGAAAAACCGGAAGAGCAGCCGGCAGATACTGCCTTTGTCTCTGAAACTGAAGAGCCGGCTGAAGAAGTTGTCGAAGAGCCTAAACCCCAGGTGAACCAGCGGGCGCTTTATCCAGGAACGTCCAAAAACAGGGAAGGAACCAACCAGGGAAATACCCAGGGAGTGGGTGATATGGGTAAACCCGAAGGATTCAAGGATAGTGAAGGCTACGATGGGAAAGGCGGGATCGGTGATGGCATTTCCTATGGCCTGGGTGGCAGGGGAAGCCTGCTGTTAGATGAGCCTCCGAAGGAATTTGAGGAAATTGGAAAAATTAAAGTTACGATATGGGTCAACCGTGAAGGGACAGTCGTAGAAGCCAAAGTTGAACTTTCAGGGGGCGTAACAACCGTACTTAATGAAGAACAGCGTAAGCAAGTAGTTGCAGCTGCCTATAATTCCAAATTTGAAGCCAAGCAGGATGCACCCGAGAGACAACGCGGCTATATTACCTATACCTATATCAAATAGGCTTTTCCACTATCTTTTGGCTTTCATTCCCCGACATTGTTTTAATTAGCAATTCGGGTTACCTTTGTTACATGGACTACAGACAAACCCTGGAATGGCTCTACAGCCAGCTGCCCATGTATCAGCGTATCGGGGCAGCCGCCTATAAGGCCAACCTGGATACTACCATCAACCTGCTCAACGAACTGGGGAACCCGCAGGAGAAATTCAGGGCCGTTCATATCGCAGGTACCAACGGAAAGGGCAGCGTGGCCCACATTTTAAGTTCTATCCTGCAGGAAGCAGGCTACAAAACCGGACTCTACACCTCACCCCACCTCAGGGACTTCAGGGAACGCATCAGGATCGATGGGCAAATGATCACAGAAGAAAAAGCCGTCGCATTTGTTGAGCAACACCGTCAACTGTTTGAAAAGTTAAAGCCTTCCTTCTTCGAGATGACCGTCGCCATGGCGTACGATCACTTTGCCGGAGAACAGGTGGATATCGCCATCCTGGAAACAGGCATGGGCGGAAGGCTTGATTCTACCAATGTGTGCCATCCGCTGGTCACTGTCATCACGAATATCGGTTATGATCATACCCAGTTCCTTGGCGATACGCTGGAAAAGATTGCCGGTGAAAAAGCCGGGATCATCAAACAGGGCGTGCCACTCGTGATTGGAAAAACACAGCCCGAAATCAAAGGACTGTTCGAGGAAGAAGCGAAACGTGTTGAGGTAGAAATCAGCTTCGCTGATGAACATTTCGAATTGCGCGAAATACAGACCCGTGAGAAGCAAACATTATCTTTTGATGTCTGGAAAGATGGGCAATTATACCTCGAAAGGCTGGAATCCCCCTTGCTGGGAACATACCAGTCTGAGAATATGGCCACTACCCTGCAGGTAACCGAAATATTGAACCGCAGTGGAGCGTTCAGCCTGGATACTGAAACCATCCGCAAAGGCATTGAAGATGTGTATGAAAATACCGGTTTTACAGGCAGGTGGCAGCTGATCAGTAACAACCCTCTGATCATTGCCGATACAGCCCACAATCCGGAAGGAATACAGGCCATTGTCAACCAGCTGATGGAGATGAATTACGATACGCTCCATTTTGTATTTGGTATGGTCAGCGATAAAGATCCCGATAAGATATTGTATTTGCTACCCAAGAATGCCAGGTATTATTTCTGCAAACCCAATATACCCAGGGGAATGGATGTCGAAATACTCCGGGAACAGGCTTTTAAGGCAGGGCTCCGGGGAGAATCACACCATACAGTTCATAGCGCGTTGAATTCAGCGATGAATAATGCCGGAATCAATGACCTCGTTTTCATAGGAGGAAGTACTTTTGTAGTCGCTGAAGTTATTTAACCAACCCCTAATTTCATGCATATTTCCGTATATCAAATCGTTCAGCTTGTACTCATCGCGATCATACTGATCTACCTGCTCTATTATGTATATACCATCCTTTTCGACAAAAGATATCAACCCAGGGCATGGGTAGCCGCCGAAAAGAAAGGAAG
>JARRQC010000159.1:0-6878 GCA_037382165.1 bacterium
ACCCGCTTTCCGCCGGAGCCCAACGGCTATCTGCATATCGGCCATGCCAAGTCCATTTGTCTTAACTTCGGGCTGGCCGAGGAATACAACGGCCTGTGTAACTTGCGGTTTGACGATACCAATCCTGAGAAGGAGGAGCAGGAATATGTCGATTCCATCATGGAGGATGTCCGCTGGTTGGGTTTTCAATGGAACGATAAGCCCTATTATGCTTCCGATTACTTTGACCAGCTTTACGAATGGGCAGTCGAAATGATCAAAAAGGGAGTGGCTTACGTGGATGACCAGACCCAGGAGCAGATCAGCCAGCAGCGTGGTGTTCCGACACGTCCCGGCATCGAAAGCCCCTATCGTAACCGTTCGGTGGAGGAGAACCTCGACCTGTTTGAACGGATGAAGAACGGGGAATTTAAGAACGGTGAACGTGTGCTGCGGGCCAAAATAAACATGGCTTCGCCCAATATGCATCTTCGCGATCCCATCATGTACCGCATACTGCATGAATCCCATCACCGTACCGGCGACAAATGGTGCATCTACCCGATGTATGACTATGCACACGGACAGTCGGATTATGTAGAAGGCATCACCCACTCGCTCTGTACCCTGGAATTTGAAATACACCGGCCGCTTTACGACTGGTTCCTGGATCAAATCGTTAAGCCGGGCGAATACAGGCCTGTGCAAACTGAATTTGCCCGCCTCAACCTGAGCTATACCATCATGAGCAAGCGGAAGCTGCTACAGCTTGTCCAGGAGGGCCATGTAAAGGGCTGGGACGATCCCCGCATGCCCACCATTTCAGGCTTGCGCAGAAGAGGATACACCCCGGATAGCATCCGTGCTTTCGCGGATCGTGTCGGCATTGCCAAAAGGGATAACACCATTGATGTGGGACTGCTGGAATTCAGCGTCCGGGAGCATCTGAACCAAGTGGCGCCAAGGGTATTCGCTGTGCTGGATCCGGTGAAAGTCGTGATCACCAACTGGCCGGAAGGTAAGGTGGAAGAAGTGGATGTAATTAACAATCCTGAAGATCCGGAAAGCGGCCGCCGCAGCGAGGTGCGACTTAAAGGTGCCTATATTATCAGGTGTGAAGACTTTATTAAAGATGCCGATGGCAATATTACGGAGATACGCTGCACTTATGATAAGGAAACAAGGAGTGGCGGAAGTGGTGCCAACAGAAAGGTCAAAGGCACCCTCCACTGGGTGTCTGTCGAACATGCGATCGATGCCGAGGTTAGGCTTTACGACCGGTTGTTTATGGATGAAGATCCCGACGGTCATAAAGAGAAAAGCTTCCTGGATTTCCTGAATCCGGATTCCCTGAAAGTCCTGGAAAAATGTAAATTGGAGCCTTCACTGGCTTCCGCGAAAGCTGACGAGAAATTTCAGTTTCAGCGGCTGGGTTATTTTTGTATCGATAAAGATGCAACAGAAAAGAAGCTGATTTTCAACCGCACGGTCCCATTAAGGGATTCGTGGGCTAAAAAGAACCGATAGCGTTTGATGAAATGGTTGAATATTATTTAATCCGCCTTCGCTTACGCTCCGGCGGACGAGAAGACGAATGGTTAATTCCCTGATCCTCTGATCGGATTTGTATATAATTTCCTAACAATACCCCGATAGCTCTGCTTCGAGGTAGTTCATTTTGCAGCCTCACTGCCCGATGGTGGAATTGGCAACATGTCTGACTGTGGATCAATAAATCCATCATCATGCCCCCTTCATCACACCCTCTTTTTTAGAAAACTACAAAAGTGATTTGCAGTACAGTTACCTTTGGGTCAATCCTGGGGACAATGTAGAGCAATTTTTCTCTGCTTATCGAATATCCAGAATCAAAAAACTAAGAACACATCTGGTTAATATTAATTTCAAACTAATAAAAGTTCAACACACCACCACCATCAAGCCGTAAGCAGGGAAGACTGCGTGATCAGTTGACTTTATTTTCACTTTTCAGCAAGGTTTTGAAATAAAATCGGAAAAAACTAGCCATTCAAATCAATTAGCTTCCACCCGAAACTGTTGATATCACTGAAATTTTTCTGTTGTTAAGGATCGACTGCTTAAATCCTGAAGGCAAATAAACAGGAGGCAGAATAGAACGTCTGCAATTAACATCTGCTGATTTAGAAAAATTCACTTGATTCTTGATCGGCAGCATAACCAGACTATACATTTCAACGTATAACCAATAAACGTATAATAATAGCATAACATCAACCCAATTATTTAGTGAAGTCAGGAAAAATCCGATTGTACATTTTTTTAATAACTTTGTAATTTCCTCACTAACCCCACAATCGGGTTAAATCGAGAACCAGAAAATTGAGTGCGACAACATCCAGAACCTTGTACCTTTCTGCTAAGTTGATACTAGATTGAACTGAGCCATACATAATAGCTAACTAAAAATTCAGAAAATGCAGGAATCCAAACCTAATCATAATTTACCAATAATTTTAAACCTGATGTATATCATATCGATTTAAAAAGTCCACTATAAAAATAAATATCAAAACATATTCTAATTCAATGAAATCTAACATCAATTTAATCTCTATGATTATAATGACGGCAATCGTCATTTCGTCATGCACTTCCAGCGTTGTGTTTCCGCCTGTTTCTCAATCCCCTACCGGTACCCACAACCAGGGTCAATTTGTCTGGCATGACCTGGCCACACATGATCCGGCAACCGCAATAGAATTCTACTCCGATGTATTTGGATGGGAGTTTGAATCTTTCGATACTGACAAAAATGTATATTATGTGATCAGCAATAATGGGGTACCCATTGGAGGAATATTCAAACTCGCCGATAAATACGGAAAAGTTGCCGAGTGGATCAGCTCTTTATCAGTTGACAATGTCGATGACGCTATTGCATACAATTTATCGGCAGGAGGTAAAACCATTTTCAAGAAGACGACATTCAAAGGAAGAGGGGAAACCGCCCTGGTTCAGGATCCACAGGGTGCCTTTATAGCTTTCCTTCATTCAGAAAGTGGAGATCCACAACCAACTAAAGCCGGCAATATTGAAATAAATTCCTGGTTTTGGAATGAACTCTGGACAACCGACCTAAATGGTTCCCTGGAATTTTATCAGAAACTTACAGCTGGCAAGGCCAAAGAGGTTAAAGATTCGAAAGTACCCTATTATGTTTTTCAGAAGAATGAAAGGACTTTTTCTGGAGCTATTGGAAATCCTGTGGAAGGTGCCAGGAGTTCCTGGATGCCTTATATCAAAGTAAAAGATGTTGAGGAAACCCTGAAAAAAGCAAAGGCTGCCGGCGCTTACGTCATGATGGAGCCAAACCCATCTATACGTAAGGGAACTGTAGCTGTTCTTATTGATCCCACCGGAGGACAATTTACAATACAACAATGGAATCTAAACTAATAGTTATTATGAAAAGAAAAATAAAGATATTACTCGTATTGATGGTATTAGCTTTCTGCTTTGCCTGGTCTGGATGTGCTAATATGCGTTGGGGAACCAATGCAGGTGTCGATGTCCGCTTCGGACCAAATGGCCCAAGACTTGATCCGCATGTAAGCCTCGATCTCTACAGTGGCGGTCGGATTTAATGCGAACATATGATTTACCAACTTAATTTATGAGATCATGAAATACTTGTTTATTCCTGTTTTAATATTGCTATTGGCTTCCTGTGAGGTTACCGATGATTCAAATATTTATTGGGTGAATAGTTATCTGGTGAATTGCACTGGTGTTGCCCCCATGAAATGCATGCAGGTTCAAAAGGGGAAAACGATGATCGAAGGACAATGGCAAAACTTCTATTCTAAAATTGAAGGATTTGATTACGAACCAGGGTATATATATAAATTAAGGGTAAAAGAGGAACAATTGAAAAATGTACCTGCTGATCGGTCAGCCATAAATTATACACTTCTGGAAGTAATCGATAAAAAGGAAGATGCCAAATGGGCTTTACATGGAAGTTGGCAGGCGGTTAAAATAAACGGTAAGACAATTAAATTAACCCGTATGCGGGGGGCAGGTGTCCTACCTGAATTGCACATTGACCTGGAGAAAATGCAACTCAGTGGTATTGATAACTGTAACAACTTTTCCGGGCAGATAATAAACGTTAGTGATGATCGTATCCGGTGGGGCACCCTGGCTGTTACCAATAAAATGTGTCCTGACATGACCATTGCCCATGCCTTCAACCAGGCATTGCATGCGGTAGAAACCTATCAATTAAGCGAAAAAATACTAATTTTTATGGATCAGGAGGGTAGTGAAGTGCTTGAATTTAACAGGCTCCCTGACTCAAAAGTACTCCTCAACGATATTTGGGTAGTCGAATCGATAGGTGGCGAAGCGGTCGGGGATAAAGCAAATGCTCCCCGACTTGAGTTCAACACTTCAACAATGGAAATTGTCGGAACAGATGGTTGTAACAACCTAAAGGGAAAATTAACAACCTTAACCAATTCTGATCTGGTTTTTGGCCAGCTTGCCGGTACTCGTAAATTATGTGCTGACATGACCATGCCAGATAAATTCAATAAAATTCTCGCCCAGGTAAGACGCTATGAAATAGAAAACATCAAACTCACCTTGCGGGATGACCAAGATAATCTGCTAATGGTATTGCGTAAAACTGATTAAGAATAACTCATCTAATAATTAAAATGAAAATTACTAATAATGATTAAAATGAAAATTACTAAAACAGCACTCTTTGTGCTTACAATTGCATTTTTATTCTCACTGAATGTTAACGCACAACCCGAAGAGGGATGGACTAAAATAGGTGAAAAGCTTGTTTCCTTCAAAGCAGATAAGGATAAGATAATGATAACGGGCAAAGAGCGTAATGTTACTAAAATTAAGGTTACTTGTATCCAGGGGGCTGTAAAAATTAAAAATATATACGTAAAAATGTCCGATGGTCAAGAAAAGAATTTCAATCCATCAATCGGTGTTATGAATAAAAATATGTCTACTATCGGCTTTAAGTTACCCGGTGATAACAATGAGTTGGAAGAACTTGAACTGGAATACGATTCGATGGGCACCATACTGACCAACAAAAGAGCCAAAGTGGAAATTTGGGGTAAGCTAAAAGAATAGGCAGTAGCTTGTATTGATCCAAATTTTCTAAATCTATGTGAACGACAAACCAACTGATTGAAATAATACAAGAAATTATGTCTTCAAGGACAAACTATCAAATATCTTTGCTGGCCTCTATTCTGCTGATGCTCACTTTGAATTCGTGTTCCTTATTAAACTTCGAAAGCGCAGAACCACTCTCCAAAAAAGATATCAATACGAGGTATCGGGTTCAGTCCTATGCTGGCGAGGTATTACAACGAAACGAAACTGCCCTGGACAGCATCATGATACTTGCAGAAGGCCAGCAGATGATTCAGCTTCAGGCACTGAGGTGGAAAGTGAACATGACCTCTCGGCTGAAGAAAATAAGTTTTCAAACCATTCCAAAGGTAGCTTTGACGGATACCTGGGCATATTTGTTGAGTGTTCGTAATTTTCTCTCTCAGGAAGATGATAAGCAGATATTTGGTCCATACCAGTATGTACTCCTTGCTGCTGCCGAAGAGAATGTCAAAGGAATTGAAAGCATCGCCAACAATCTGATGAATGAGAATGAATTTCTTCGCTACAAAGAGTTTGTTAATAAGTATGCCGAAGAAAACCCACTGACCCTCAAAAACGAATTACAATACCAGACCATCAGAGAAGCTTATCTCGCTTTCGAAGAGATACCGGATAGCGCAGCAATAGAAACGGTTGGTACACTCCCTCAAGTCGTTTCCAACCTGGCAGGCAACATTGATTTCACTTCGGAAATAACAGGTAAAAAACTGGCATGGCAAACAGAAATTTTTCTGAAAGAGCGAGGATTAGATTCCATATCGCTGGAAACAAGATTAGAGCAATTTGAAATTGAACTCAACCGCCTGGCAACTGTTGCAGAGGAATCCCCTGAAATTCTTTCTGAAGCCATAGAAGATTTCCGACAACGGATGTATCCCCTGTTCTCCGACCTGAATACTGAGATTGAATTGGCTGTTGAAGGTCTATCCCACCAAATGAGGGTATTGGACACGATGGTTTTACGAGAAAGAATTGCATTGGATTCTATCATTCTTCGTGAACGCGAAGCTATTTCCCGGGACGCCAAAGAAATTGCTGATACGGGAATAAAAAATGCATTTGCCGAAATACACGCCATGATTAAGACAATCCTTTTTTATCTGGTGCTAATATTAATAATCATCCTGGGAATCCCTTTTTATCTGGGTTACCTAACAGGCAAACGAAAGGGCAAACTGAAAAAGGAAATGGAATAAAAGGACACTTTCATTGACTTGGTCAATCCTCGTGACTGAACTTGCAACAAAAAAAGGACACTAAGATAAGTCATGCTACCATTTGTTGATTCTGATTCCGGGTCGATGTAAAAGAGCTTTTCCGCATAAATCCTACTTCGTTTTTACCTAATATGTGATGTGTGAAATTTCCATGCAGTTGCATCAAAAATATTCATAGGGTACGACCTAAACTGCTTAAGCTGAGCTGGTAAGCTTCGCGCATCAGATAGCCAGGGTTTCAGAAAAAGTGTTAATTTTGCAGCCTCAATGCCCGATGGTGGAATTGGCAACACGTCTGACTCTGGATCAGAAGATTCTAGGTTCGAACCCTAGTCGGGCAACAAAACTAATGCTGGAGACCCTGTAAAAATGAGTTTTACAGGGTTTTTCTTTTTAACTGGATACAGAATTGGATACAGTTTCTTTTGACAACTTAAGTTAAGATTTCTAGCGTACCTGTTAAATTACTTACATTGAAGTTTCTTCATT
>JARRQC010000160.1:0-5834 GCA_037382165.1 bacterium
GGCCGGCCATTTCACAAAGGGTGGGGTAAATGTCTACAAATTCGGTGAGGCGGTTACAGGTCTGGTTTTTGGCAGTAACGCCAGCACCGGCGATGATCATGGGTACACGGGTGTCCATTTCGTAATTGGTTTGTTTACACCATGCATTGTATTCTCCAAGCTTCCATCCGTGATCACCCCAGATGATGATGATGGTATTCTCAAAAAGTCCATTGGATTTCAATCCCTCCACCAGCCGGCCGATCTGGGCATCAATATAGGAAACGCTGGCATAATAACCGTGTTTCAACAGTCGCTGACGGTCTGCTGAGAGGGGGGGTGCTTCAGGTGCAGGAAGGTCATGGAAATCCTCATAACTGCGTAATTCATTACCTCGGTTGATCGCGTATTCAGGATTGTCCTGGGGCAGGCTAAGGTTCTCAGCCAGCGGGATGGAAGATCTTTCGTATAAATCCCAGTATTTGCGCGGGGCATTGAAAGGCAGATGCGGCCGGTAGTAGCCTACTGCCATGAAAAAGGGCTGTCCTGTTCCGGACAGCTCTTTCATCTTTTCCAGGGCTGCTGTGGTTTGGGCGCCATCGAAATAGGCATCATCCTCCGCATCAGCTATTTCGGTAGCTACCGTTTTGATATACCAGTGCCCGAGCTGGTCGACACGATCTATGCCCCGGGTGATATATTCTTCTTTCTTTTCCTCCTGACGGGCTATATTTTCATCATTCAGGTAAACCGCATCAGGATCAAACGGGAATCCGTCAATATGCGGTTTTTCACTCCAGGATATCGTATCGGGATAGATGTTGTGAAATATCTTGCCGATGCCGTATACATAGTAACCATTTTCTTTGAAGTATTGCGGCAAGGTAATGACATCGGGCAGTGTATGGCGAAATTCAGTCCTCAGATCCCAAACGCGCAGGGTATCGGGGCGGAGACCGGTCAGCAGGCTGACACGCGATGGATTACAGACCGCCTGCTGGCAATAAGTGCTGGTAAAAACCATTCCTTCTGTGGAAAGCCGGTCAATATGCGGGGTGATGGCAACGGAATCCCCGTAACATCCCAGGGCGGGGCGGAGGTCGTCGACAGGGATAAACAGGATGTTTGGCCGATTTGGTTCCTTTGCCGGTTGGCGATCGCAAGTAGTTAGCGAAAGCCAGAGGAAAATGGGGATTAAGAATTTAAAGACTTTCATTTCGGGTAGGAGTTTTCTTGAAGGATTTCACGCATGTTTTCATCAATGGTGTGTCTCTGCATCAACATCCATGATAAATTGAACAAGACCGGAAATATAGGTTTCCTGGTCGTCATACATGGCCATGTGGCTTCCGTTCGGGCAATATAGGTTTCTCCCTTTCGGAAACTGTGTTGCCATCCAGGCCATGTGTTCAGGATCCATGGTGTCAAACTCCGCCCCGATGGTGAGGACAGGGGTTTTGATTATTCCCAGGTCCTTACTGCGGTCCCAGTTTTTAAGCCGTGCATCACCCACCACGCCAAATTCGCTGGGTCCCTGCATGGCAACATAGAATGGATAATTCAGGTGGCCAAATGACCTGACCACGGGTTCAGGCCATTCTTCTGCGGGCATCCGGAGGATATGTTTCGGATAGTAATATTCCGAAACCAGTTCCAGGTATAACGGATTCAGAAAATCTTTCGCTGCCTCCATTTCCCGGACCTGTTTAAGTACCCCGGGTTCCAGGCCAGGACCCAGCACATCGTTTGCATATTTTATATAGTCTGGTATGGATGACATCATGTTGGAAATGACCAGGCCTTTCAGGTTGTGTTGGTACTTCATCGCATATTCGATGGCGAGTATACCGCCCCAGGAATGTCCCAGCAGGAAAAAATTAGTGCTGTCCAGTCCCAATGCCAACCTGACCTGCTCCACTTCCTCCACGAAATGTTCGATATTCCAGAGACTGGTGTCACCGGGCTGGTCGCTGTATTCCGATTCCAGCTGGTCATAGTAATAATACTCGATCCCTTCGGCAGGCAAGAAGGAATCGAAACACTCAAAATATTCATGGGTTGCACCCGGTCCGCCATGCAACAATAATAGCTTGATATCCGGGTTGTTGCCAACCCTTTTCGTCCATACCTTAAAGGTGCCTGATGCAGTTTCTATGGGTATCATGCGGACGCCGCCGGTCAACAGGTCCCCGCGGCCGGATGGGTCGAAATAGTGGGATGATGATTTTGATTCTTCCTGTATGCTACCGGTATTTTCCTTTCCCGGTGCCTGGCAGCCAGCCAGGATAATGGCCAAAGCCAGGCAGATAAATATTCGCGATGCCGGCATAAAAATGAATGATGTGAAAAATTTCATGGATGATCAGTGATTCTCGACATAAACATACATAAAGTATTGGAACCAATTATCAATTGACCGAAACCGAATGCGATTTCGGGTATCTCCGATACATGGATTGACCCGGCTGATGCAATGGGCGTGGAGGGTTAACAACCTCTGCCGAAGCACGCAAGCTCAATTTTGTCTGTCGCCTGGCCCTTTCGAAACGGATGTAATATGGAAAAAAAGCTTAGAGTTTCACCATTTTACCGGTGAGCACGCGTCTATCATAATGAATGGTATAGAAATAATAACCCGGTGGAACCGGATTCCCTTCCGCGTCTTTACCATTCCACATGAGCCGGTAAGTACCTTTTCCATTGAGCCGGACAGGCGATACATCGATCAGCCGTCCAAAAGCGTCGAAGATCCGGATACTGGCTTCGGAGAAGACTTCCTCGTGCACAACAAACTCGATGGTAACCTCCGAAACGAACGGGTTGGGGAAGGACCGGCACAAGGATCCGGCTGTGCTACCCTGAGCCAGGTAACCGTCATATTCGATAAAAGTGGTACCGCCGCCTGTATATGAGGTAAACGGACTGATCACATTATAGCAGGTGCTGATCGCGATGATCTCGTTCCTGATCTCTTCCGCTCCCGGTGAACCTTCATCGAATGTATAATATATTTCCATCAGCTTATCCATCTTTTCCTTCGCCCATAGTTTTGTCAGGAACTGGTAGGTTGGTATTGTTGTATCGGCCAGTTCAACGGAATACTGGTAGGACTGGGGCTGTCCAAATGCCTCCCCGGTCAGGGTCACATCTATGGGTTGTGCGGTATCGTATCTGCCGACAGCGACAAGCTGTTGTCCCAGGTAAAGATTATCCAGCGGGTCGGGATAGATTTCGGTAAGTATGGGCGGGTCGACCGTCATCTCCGTGTTGATCAGTACCGGGTTGCGGATGGTGAGGTAAAATTCCGTGATCACCTCCTCCAGTTCCTCATTTCCCAAAAATTCACTGATCCCGTCATTTTGAGAAGCGATCTGAGAAAGCAGGGCTTCAACGGTATAATCTCCGATGCCGAAAGTATGGATCTGCAGGTTCGTTACTTCATTGACGGTTATCAGATTCTGGATATGATCAAGGATCTGCTGCGTATCGATCAATCCAGCCGTTGCTTCCCCGTCCGTAAAGAAGACGATGATATTGGCAAGGGTCGTGTCGTTGGAAGCAAAATCCGGAATGGCATTGGAAAAAGCATCGCCAATGTTGGTTCCGCCATCTGCATAAATACTGCTGATGTAGGTGAGTGCATCGGATTCGGTAGTTGCGTTATAGGGCTGATGGTCCTCAAAAAGTTTGGTTGCATCAGTAGAAAAATCCACAATATTGAAGTAGTCTCCTTCATTCAGGTGTTCCGTAATATATGATGCCGCATCCCTGGCCTGTATGATCTTGTTGCCAGACATGCTTCCGGATCTGTCAATGATCAATGTGAACACCTTCTGGATCACTTCAGATTGAGGATCGGGCTCTACCATAAACGTAAAGAATCCGTTGCCATAGTTGTCGCAATCAAAGGCAGTGTCCGTGATGAATGTGCTGTAACTGAAAAGACCCAGGTCTTCCCCGCTGAGGTTGTATAATGCCGCATAATCCTTATCGGCAATTCCTTCATATTTCGTGTACTCAAACATGGCCGTGCTGTCAGTCCAGCTGAGACTGTCTGGCTGATGGCTCAGCATGGCGATGCCGGTGATCTTTCGCTGGGATTCGAGGTTGAAACGTATATGCTGGTAATTGATGATTTCTGACTGGATGAGGGAATAGTCATTGGGATAATCAAAATAAACAGTATAGAATTTGTAAGGTAACAATTGAACGTAAGTTAGTTCCACAATAAGGATCGAATCGTTGGGAATGGAATCCTCCAGGTCGAAGAAGAGGGGAGTTTCACCCAGGAATTCCTGCAGTTGTGTGTTATCTCCCCCTCCGCCCGGAAGCGTCGTGTCCTGCGGGGAAGGTGATATCACCGCTGAGTACCATGTGTTACCCAGATTCCATCGTAAACCGATCCCGCTGGCATCCTCCGCCAATGGGAAGGCATATTTTATATTGGTTTTCCCGCCGGTGTTGTTGATAAATTTTTGGGTGGCCACAACAATGGCGATCTGATCGTAGACCGTAACATCAACATCAGCTTCCAGTAGCTTGAAATATTCGCTGTTTTCAGCATTTTTGATGGCGACGCCGTTTCCCAGGAGCAAACCATTCATGAAACTGAAAAAGATCAAAAGAAGGAGGGTTAATTTTTTCATAAGGGTGGATTTGGGATTTAATAATATCAAAAGATCAAAGGAAATGCCGATGTTTTGGTTTGTGTCATTGCAACGGGGTACAACTTCTTAGATATTAGACCATTCATCGACTGGTATAGTTGCAATCGGTTCATATTATTCCAGCTCACAGGAAATAGTCATAGCAATTACTCGCGTTTCCAGTTAAGCAAAGGGTAATTGTACGCCGGTTTTATCCCGGCAAATTTGAACAATTCCAATTTTCCCGATTTCAGGACGACCCTGTATGTTCCGGGATTTTGTTCTTCGGTATGCCAACGCAATTCATTTATTCCTGCATTGTTTGATCCGGTCAGGGTATCCAATGGCTGATTAGTCTCGTCATAAATATAGAAAGAAGGGGGCTCCCTGAATGGTTTTTTTAGCCAGTAATAGAAATACAGACTATTTTCTTCGTTGGGAGTAAAGAGATGGTTGTCACCCATGAGTCGCAGGTTGCCCCAACTGGCGGCTTCCGAAATGTTACTGACAGGTTTGGGTCTGATATCAAAAAGGAACGCCTCACTTTCCATCACTTCCGGGGTGATCTGCTGAAGCCAGTGAATATTGGCAATGTAAAGGCCACGCCCGTAGGTTCCGGCCACCAGGTCCTGTTCCCGCGGATGGATGACCAGGTCCCTTACCGGGACTGCGGGCATGTTCCCACGCATTAGCTGCCAGCTGTCGCCACCATCCAGGCTGAAATAGATCCCTTTGTCCGTCCCAATGTAAAGCAGGTTGGGATTTACGGCGTCCTCAACAATCACATTGACGGATACTGTGGGCAGCCCCGGGGAGATATTCTTCCACGTCTTACCCATATCATCTGTTCTTGCCACAAAGGGACGAAAATCGTCGAACTTGAACCCGGATTTGCAAACGAAGGCTGTGCTGTCCGCATGGCTGGATGCAAAAACACGGGTAGTCCAGTAATTGGAGGGTATTCCCTGGCCGTCCAGTACTTCTGTGAATTCAAACCAGTTTCTGCCAAAATCGGGTGTCATTTGAATGCGGCCGTCATCGGTTCCCACCCATATCAAACCTGCCTTTTTTGGAGACTCCGATATCGTCGTCAGGGTACAGTACATCATGTGTCCCTTGCCTGCAATCTTTATGGAATCATTGGTGGTCAGGTCACTACTGAGTTCACTCCAGTGTTCGCCCTGGTCGATGGATTGCAGCAGCATCTGT
>JARRQC010000161.1:0-6555 GCA_037382165.1 bacterium
AGACAAACATTGACCAGGTTGGCTGTTCCGTCAATATTCGTACGAATGATCTCCTGTTTATCTTCTTTGTGAAAGGAAACAACCGCTGCAGCATGATAGACCTGGTCACAACCGCTGACAATATCCCACAGGGAGGTGATGTCGTTCAAATCCCCGTCCAGCCATTCTATTTCCTGCAACTTCTTCTCCGGATCTTCAGCATAATAACTGAAAATCTTTCTTAGCATCAGATCTGACGAACCCGGTCTTCGCATCGCCCTGACCTTTCTGTTGCCATCCGCCAGGTGATAAAGCAGATGGGCCCCGATAAATCCCGTTCCCCCCGTTACCAAAATCATGATTCAAAAGTATTAATTAATAGAGTATGATGAATGAAGATGGAAGACCGAGGACGGGGGATGTGGGATTTGAGATGTAGAAATTGCAACCAATGCCCACCACCAATTTCCCACTGCCCGGTCCGCTTCTCCGCAAAATCATCCTATCTTTGCGCAAAATTTGGTAAGTGTGGGCGTGAATAAGAATTTCGTCGAAGAATTGCAGTGGAGAGGCATGATACACGATGTCATGCCGGGGACACAGGAGCAGATGCAAAAGGAAATGACATCAGGCTATGTGGGCATAGATCCCTCGGCCGACTCACTCCATATCGGGCATCTTGTCGGTGTGATGATGTTAAAACACCTGCAAATGTCAGGGCACAGGCCGATTGCGCTCATTGGTGGTGCTACCGGGATGATCGGCGATCCTTCCGGCAAATCGGCGGAAAGAAACCTGATTGATGAAGAAACACTAAGACACAACCAGGAAGCCATCAAAGCACAGCTGGCCAAGTTCCTTGATTTCGAGAGCGATGCAAAGAACAGGGCGCTCCTTGTCAACAACTATGACTGGATGAAAGAACAGTCATTCCTGGGCTTTATCCGCGATGTCGGAAAGCACATCACGGTCAACTACATGATGGCGAAGGATTCGGTGAAAAAGAGAATCAGCGGGGAGAACAGTGGCGGCATGTCGTTTACGGAATTCTCCTACCAGCTGGTGCAGGGGTATGATTTCCTTTACCTTTATGAACATGAGCAGTGCAAACTGCAAATGGGAGGTGCCGATCAGTGGGGCAACATTACGACAGGCACGGAGCTGATCCGGAGAAAATTAGGTCATGAGAATGAGGCTTTCGCCCTCACCTGCCCGTTGATCACCAAAGCGGATGGGACCAAATTCGGCAAAACGGAAAGCGGCAATGTGTGGTTGGATCCGGAGAAAACCTCTCCTTACGAATTTTACCAGTTCTGGCTTAATGTATCTGATGAGGATGCAGAGAAGTATATGAAGATATTCACCTTGTTCGGCCGTGAAGAAATCGAATCCCTCTCCAAGGAACATCAGGAAGCGCCCCATTTGAGGGTGCTTCAAAAAGCCCTGGCAAAGGACCTCACCATACGGGTGCATTCATTGGAAGATTATGAGATGGCTGTGGAAGCTTCCGGCATTCTCTTCGGCAAGGGAACCACCGAAACTTTGCAGAAATTGCCGGAGCGGGTATTTATGAGCATTTTTGAAGGCGTTCCGCGGGCGGAGATTTCAAGGCAAGAACTCTCCAGTGACACGGGTTTACTTGATTTTCTCTCCCAAAAGGCAGGTGCATTCAAATCCAACGGGGAAGCCCGCAGGATGATCAAGGACCGGGCTGTATCCATCAATAAGATGAAGATAGACGAAACCTACCAGCTTAGTGAAAAGGATCTGCTGAACGGAAAATACATCCTCATCCAGAAAGGTAAAAAGAACTACTTCCTGGTTATTGTTACCTAGTCAGACAGTTTGCTGTTACTTTCGGGAATTTGTCCTGAGCTTTTTAACAATTACCTGTGATTAATTAACATCAGGGGCTTGCATTTCACAGGTGGCAACCACTATCTTTACCTGCAATTAACGATCCTGTTTTGTCTAAAAAGGAAAAACACAGCGAACTTACGGCCCTTATCAGCCTGCTGGATGAGCCGAATACGGAGATGTACCGATCGATTCGCGAGAAGATCGCCAGCTATGGTAAATCAGCCATCCCGCTGCTCGAGGAAGCCTGGCTGGATGCAAATGAGCCAGGAGATGTCAGGCGTATTGAACACCTGATTGACAACATTCGTTTTGATGATCTCTATTTTGAATTGAAGAACTGGAAGGAATTCCATTCGGACGATCTCATCAAAGCCTTTCTGCTGATGACTACTTTTCGGTTTCCTGACCTGGATGTGGATCGATACAAGCTCCTGAGCGACCGCCTGAGGCAGAATATCTGGCTGGAAATCAACGAAGACCTGACAGCACTGGAAAAAGTAAAGGTGCTCAACCACATCTTTTATGAAGTGTATAAATTTCGTGGCCGCTTACCCCAGCAGATCAACCTGAACGATTATTTCCTGAATACGCTGATCGATACTAAAAAAGGTAGTGCCATCGCGCTTGGGATCTTATATGCAGGACTGGCACAAAGTATTGACATCCCTATTTATGGCGTAGATCTGCATCACCATTTTGCGCTGGCTTATATGGATGACACGATCGACAGGAAACGTCCCGAAGATTATTCAGAAGATGATGTGCTGTTTTATATTGCCGTGGTGAACCAGGGATCGGTATTCACCAAAAACGAGATCAGACATTATTTGAAACAGCTTGAAATTAAAGAAAAACCAGGCTTTTTCCTTCCCGCATCAAATACCAGTGTGATTAACAAACTGATTGTTCAGGTCGCAGACGCCTATATGAAAGAAGGAAAAGAAGACAAGGCACAATTGCTCGACAAGCTGGGTGCTGCTCTTGATTAGCGATTCTTGAGGTATTCATTGATATTTTTTTCGATACGGTTAAGTACCGCATCGGTGGGAGCACGGTTAAATTTTTCACCCGTTACTTTTTCGTACAATTCAATATACCTTTCTGAAACACTGTTAACAAATTCATCCGTCATTTCAGGGACTACCTGGCCTTCCTTACCCTGGAAGCCATTGGCCATGAGCCACTCCCTTACAAACTCCTTGGATAGCTGCTTTTGTTGTTCCCCTTTTGCAAACAATTCTTCATACTGATCAGCGTAGAAGTATCTTGATGAGTCAGGGGTATGGATCTCGTCGATCAGGTAGATCTGGTCACCCACTTTTCCGAATTCATATTTTGTATCCACCAGTATCAGCCCTTTTTCAGCTGCAATCTCAGTTCCCCGCTGGAAAAGCTTGATGGTATATTCTTCCAGTTTGTTGTAATCCTCTTCTGAAACGATACCCTGTCGTAAGATCTCCTCCCTGGAAATGTCTTCGTCATGTCCCTCAACGGCTTTGGTTGTCGGGGTAACGATCGGTTCCGGGAAGCGCTGGTGTTCGCGCATTCCATCCGGAATGGGCACACCGCAGATTTCACGTGCGCCGGACTTATATGTTCTCCATGAGCTCCCTGTAAGGTAAGCCCTGATAATCATTTCAACAGCAAAAGGTTTGCAATAATGCCCAATGGTCACCATCGGATCAGGGCTGGCCATTTTCCAGTTCGGAACGATATCGGCGGTAGCATCCAGAAACTTGGAAGCAATCTGGTTCAGCACCTGGCCCTTATAGGGGATACCCCGGGGAAGTACTACATCAAACGCTGAAATCCTGTCACTCGCTACCATGACGAGCAGTTCGTCGTTAATATTGTATACATCACGGACCTTCCCGTGGTAAACACTTTTCTGTCCCGGAAAATTGAAATCTGTTTTAATAATGGCTTCTGTCATTGGTGTTGTTTTTTATTCCTGATCTTCTGATTTATTATATGCATCAATAATGCTGGATACAAGCTTGTGCCGTACCACATCGCGTCCGTCAAGGTAGATAAAATCTATCCCTTTGATGTCCTTGAGGATACTTTGTGCCTGCAGTAATCCTGAAAATTTCTTTTTTGGGAGATCGATCTGCGTGATATCGCCCGTAACGATAAATTTTGAAGACTTGCCCATCCGTGTAAGGAACATTTTCAACTGGCTTGTCGATGCGTTCTGGGCTTCGTCAAGTATGGCAAAGGCATTGCTGAGGGTCCTTCCCCGCATAAACGCCAGTGGCGCTACTTCTATCGTTTCATCCTCAAGATAGGAAAGAAATTTTTGTGTGGGCAGCATATCCCTGAGCGCATCATAAAGCGGTTGCAGATAAGGATCCAGTTTTTCCTTCATGTCTCCGGGCAAAAATCCAAGGCTCTCCCCGGCTTCGATGGCCGGTCTTGTCAAAACGATTTTCTTTACCTCTTTGTTCTTTAATGCGCGAACGGCAAGTGCAACGGCGGTATAGGTCTTTCCTGTTCCGGCAGGCCCGATGGCGATGAGTAGATCATTCTTTCCCGAACTTTCCACCATCTTCTTTTGATTCGGAGTAAGGGCCCGGATCGTTTTACCATGACGCCCATATACCAGAATATCCTCGCCTCCGATATCCTTTTTCCTGGTCTCCTTTTCATCTTCGCTCATGATCTGCCTCACCACATCTTCATTGATCTTCCCAAAACGTTCAAAATGAATCAGCAGGAGATCGAAGCGTTTTTCAAAATCCTTGATTTCCGCTTCTTCACCGATGAGTTTGATCAACTCTCCCCTGGCAATGATCTTTAACTTGGGAAACAATTCCCTGATCTCATTCAGGTATTTGTCACCCGGCCCATATATATCAAGTGGACTGCCAATATCCAGTTGAAGAATTCTTTCACTCATTCAAATAATGGAAAGTGTTTTACGATCAGCCTTCAAAAATATTAATTTTTAAACCTTTGGCCGGGTCAATTTTCATAATTTTGATGATTAAATGACCATAGCACAAGGCAGCGTAAACCTGGGGATATTTTCATGGCGATCATTACTTTAATCAGCGACTGGGGACTTAAGGATTACTATGTGGCTGCCGTTAAAGGTAAGATCCATAAATTATTGCCTGAAGCCCGGGTGATTGACATTACGCATGAAATACCCGCTTTTGATGAGGAACAGGCAGCCTATGTGCTGAAAAATGCTTACCAGAGTTTTCCGGACGGTACCATTCATATTATCGGCGTTAATACGGAAGAATCCTCCAATCACCCGCATATTGTAACCCAATATGAGAACCAGTTCTTTATAGGAACAGACAACGGCATCTTTTCATTGATTTTTGAAAAAGAACCGGAACAAGTCATAGTCCTTGACATTCCTAATGAAAGCGATCATTTTACCTTTTCCGGCAGGGATCGTTTTGTCAGTGCGGCCGTTCACCTCGCCAAAGGGGGTAAAATAAGCGAACTGGGTGAAGAAAAAGGGAATATTGAATCCAAAATGCTGTTCAACCCGGTTGTCAATGAGAAATCGATCCGCGGCCAGGTGGTTTACATTGACCGGTACGAGAATCTGATAACCAACATTTCCAGAACCCTTTTTCGGGAAAAAGTTAAAAACAATAAGTTCACCATTTCTTTACGAAGCGGTCAGGCAAATAAAATTTACGATGCCTACGATGATGTTCCTCCGGGAGAGATCGTCGCTTTATTTTCCAGTGACAGCATGCTTGAAATTGCCATCAACAAGGGACATGCCGCATCGCTGTTGGGCATTCAAAGGAAATTTCCCGTCATCATTGAGATCGGATAATACGAATCACTTCAGGAGGTATAGATCCTGTTGTATACATTTCGATAAAGCAGAAATACCAACCATCCCAGCAATGAGCCGACCAGCGCACCGACGAGCACATCTCCCGGGTAATGAGCCCCCAGGTAGACACGGGAATAAATGGTCAGGATCGCCCTGCTATACATTACCCAGCGAAGAAATGAATCCGAACTTACCTCCACAACCTTCAACCGTATGTACCATCAGCGCCAAAGAAGTATCATGGCATGGTCTGAGCCGCTGAAAAACTTCTTTGAAGGCATGGACCGACAATTGATCGGAAAGGGTGATCAATATGATCACAGCAACCAGTGCGAGCCAGGATCTTTTTTTCTGTTCACTGACAAGTAGATACAGCAAAATAATGTAAAAGGGTATCCAGAAAAAGCGGGCACTTATGTATACCATGAAGGCATCAAAGAAAGATCCATGCCACCCGTTGATGAGCAGAAACAAGTCGGTATCCAACTGATTAAGGAATTCAAGCACCCGTATAATTTTTATTGATAGCTTATGGCTTGTTTCTGCATCTCGTAGTATTCGACATTATAGGGATTCCTGCGGATTAACTTTCCCAGGTACTGAAGTGCTTTTTTGCCTTTCTTTTTCTTAATATATTTTTCCGCTTTTTCCAGGTAATACTGGTCATCGAAGCACGATACCCCGGGCATTGCTTCCGCAGTATGAATCAGCATCGCATCGTCGGTATTGGTCTTCACTCCTTCGATCTTGAATTGTATGGGCACATCAAACTTTGTATACCGGTCATCATTACAAGTATTCCATTTACCTGCTGTCGAATTCAGGAAATTGGTGATCTGCTCATCGATACCCAGCTTCAATGGATTTTTCAAGGTGATCTCTACAATCTTTCCTTCGCAATCAATAAC
>JARRQC010000162.1:0-7418 GCA_037382165.1 bacterium
TCCTATTTTTATCCGGATATGGCCATAAGGCCTACCGTAAAGTTCAAATTGATCCTCTGGCGGAAGGTTTTTCTCTCTTCTGACTTGTTCCTAACCTGAATCACCGGTCATGCCCGGCAATATGCCCGTCAGGATGGTGGTCTCTTCTTCTGCTATTGCTTATGAAGTGGATAAGGACATCCTGCAACAGGGAGGCAATGCCATGGATGACTAACCATTGCACCAATGGCAACAATTGAAACCACAGACCCCCACAATAACAGTAATTCCTATTTTTGTGCGCACAAATCCGTAAGATGGAACAGTTCAGAAGAGCCCTTAACGATTCCCCGGCCATGCGGTGGACTGTGTTGATACTTACCGGATTCGTACTTTCAGTAAACTACTATTTTTACGACGCCTTCTCCACACTAAAGGACCTGATGATCCGGGAGTTTGGCTTTACCAATACGGATTACGGCCTCTTTGTGTCTTTCTACAGCATCCCCAACACCTTCCTGTTGATGGCTGTCATCGGCGGGGTGATACTCGATAAGCTGGGCATCCGCAGGACCGGTTTCCTGTTTGTATTCTTTATGACCTTTGGCGCTGTCCTGACAGCCTATGGGGCCAGCGATTACTATGGGAATGGCGGTCCAGGGTACGGAATGATGTCCGCATTTCTGAAAGGTTATTCCCCTGAACTTAAGATGATGCTGCTGGGACGGTTTTTCTACGGACTGGGGGCGGAGACCAGCATCGTGGTAGTCAGTAAGATCCTGGTGAAATGGTTTAAAGGGAAGGACCTGGCTCTGGCATTCGGACTCAAAGTAGGTTTTGGCAGGTTGGGCACTGCCATGGCCTTAAATATTTCTCCCGTCATCGCGGGAAGTGGCGAGCAGATTTCCCTGGCCATCTGGTTTGCTGCAGTACTGGTCCTGGCAGGATTGCTGGCTTTTATCGTCTATATGTGGCTGGATCTCAGGCTGGACCGGCAACTGCATCAGACGGAAGATAAGACCAGGCCTGAAAGATTCAAGTTCTCGGATATCACACGCCTGCTGACCAACCCTGCATATGTACTGATCGCCTTACTGTGCGTCACTTTTTATTCTGCTGTATTCCCTTTCAACGCTTTCGCTCCGGACCTGTTACTTAACAAGTTCGGTATGAGTGAGGTGGAAAGCGGTCAATTTACATCCCTGATGCCTTTTGCGACACTGATCTTCACACCCATATTCGGAATTCTCATAGACCGTAAAGGACGGGCGGCTACCCTGATGATCTTTGGTTCCCTGGCACTGCTGCTGGTTCACCTTTCCTTTGCCTATACCTATATTCCGCCATTTATCCCAATGATATTCCTGGGAATTGCCTTTTCACTAATCCCTGCGACCATGTGGCCATCTATGGTAAAACTGGTGGACGACAAGATTATCGGTACCGCTTATGGTCTGATGTATTCCATCCAAAACCTGGGATTATTTATTTTTCCCATCCTTGCCGGATATATTCTTGACCTGTCCAATCCCGGGCAACCGGAAACACTCGACTATACAGCTACCATGACAATGTTCGTGGCCCTAAGCCTGATGGGCTTCCTCTTTGCACTCATGCTAAAGAGGCAGGACATAAAAAAAGGGTATGGAATGGAGATGCCACTCAACAAAAAATAGCTGTTCCGGTAGCTGAAGTTTAGAATCGTTCTAAAATCCTATCATTCAGGCCTTATTCCGGTAAAAGGTTCTAAATTCGGGATATTCTTTCATTCAAAAATCAAAAAATATGTCACATCCCGAAGAAACCACCTCGTCGGTAAACCCGGCGGGAGAGAAGTTTATCATTCCCCAGGCTGATGAATATGAAAAAGAGTACAGGCATCTGGAAGATCTGGCTGCAACTGCCCGGCAGGAAGGAAAGGAAGTCGTGGTCGTTATGGGCGTCGGTTTTGTAGGTGCTGTCATGGCCGCCATCGTTGCCGATACAAAGAACGACAAGGGCGAATACACCAAATTTGTCATCGGCTGCCAGCGACCCAGCGTACGGAGCTACTGGAAGATACCCATGCTGAACCGGGGTGAATCACCGGTGAAGGCCGAAGATCCGGAAGTGGATATCCTCATCAGGCGGACCGTGCTGGAGCAAAAGACCCTGGTGGCTACTTATAACAGTGACTGCCTGAAATTGGCGGACTGTGTGGTGGTGGATGTGCAATGTGACTTTGCCAAGCAGAACCTGGGAAATATGCGCACAGGAAAAACTGACATGGCTGCCCTGGAAGCCACCCTGCATACCATCGGGGAAAGGATACCTGAAAAATGCCTGGTGCTTATCGAAACTACGGTGGCACCCGGAACCACGGAATTTGTGGCCTGGCCGATCCTGAAAAAGGAATTCGCCAAACGGGGTTTGAATACGGAACCACTGCTGGCACACAGCTTCGAACGGGTTATGCCTGGCCGCGAATATGTATCAAGTATTCGCGATTTCTGGAGGGTATGCTCAGGATGTAATGCTGAGGCAAGGGAACGGGTGGAGAAATTCCTCCATGAAGTGCTGAATACCAAAGATTTTCCCCTTACGGTGATGGACCGCCCCATTGAATCGGAAACCACCAAGATCGTTGAAAATTCCTACCGTGCCACCATCCTGGCCTATCTTGATGAATGGAGCCTCTTTGCCGAACGCAACGGCGTGGACCTGATCAAGGTGATCAATGCGATCAAAATGCGCCCTACCCACAGCAACATGATCTTCCCGGGACCGGGTATCGGCGGTTACTGCTTGCCCAAGGACGGCGGACTGGGCTATTGGGCTTACAAACATATCCTGGGATTTGCTGATGGCGACAGTGTCTTCAAGATCACTCCGACAGCCATTGACATCAACGATACCCGCGGGCTGCATGTCGCCGGACTTACACGTGATGCCTTACGCAATATGGGAAAAAACCTGGCCGGGACACCTGTTTTGCTTTGCGGTGCCAGCTACCGTCAGGATGTGGGTGATACCCGCTACAGCGGCAGTGAAATGGTCGTGCGCAAGCTGACGGAGATGGGGGCCGACATGCGCGTCCATGACCCCTATGTCGAGCATTGGTATGAATTCGAGAGCCAGGATACGTATCCCGCTCCGGGACAGTCCTGGGCTCGGTTTTTCAGGAACCAGGAGGGACTGAAGGAATTAAGGGTACAGAAGAACCTGGAAAAGGCGTTACAGGGTGTTGAAGCGATGATCCTTGCCGTACCGCATGAGGAATACCTCGCCCTGCCCCCGGAAGATATCGTTGACTGGGCCGGCAAACCCATTGCCATTATCGACTGTTTCGGCATATTGAGCGACGAAAACATCCGTAATTATTTCGAGCTGGGATGTGAAGTCAAGGCGCTGGGCCGCGGACATATCCAGCGGATTAAAAAGGAGGTGAGGGAATGATGGGTAATGAATTGTGAATTGTTAATAGGCTGTTCCATTTTACCATGAACAGGTAACGGATTACGATTAACACCTGTTTCTCCATTAGGTGAATCGTTTCAATAGTTACAGTTGTTGCCCTTTGCTATTGCCCGTCATTGCGAGTCGTTGTTGGACGGCGACACAAGCTGTATTGAAACCGTAACCCTTAAACCCTATAAGGATTGTTAAAAATTTGTTAAAATATTGTTAATCAGTTATATAATGTGTTCGCTGATGCACACCCTGTGTTTGCTACCGGACAAAAGGATATATAACCGTATCTGTAAAATTAATTGTAAGCATCTGAGCAAAAGTGAATTACTGATTTTGGCATGACAATAGCATGCCTTTGATAGCAACCATTAATGTAAATTTTAAAGTTTAAAAACATGAAAACAAGAATCGCAACATTCGCTTTATTATCCATTTTATTTATTACTTCTACAGCTTTTGCCAGCGAACCGGTACCTGCTTCCCAAAAAGTAGCGGCTTCAGTGGCTGACTTTATCGAAGCGGAACTTGAATATCCTGAATTTGCTATCGATAACAAATATGAAGGCGACGTCCTGGTCGAAGTACTGATCGAAGAAGATGGCACCTTTGACGTTGTCACCGCCAATGCTTATGACAAACAGATGAAGCAAGCGGTCATCCGTATGATCGAAGAAATGGATTCAGATGAATTCGATCGTTATGCAGGACAAACTGTGCTGGTCAAAATCTCTTTCGACCTGAAGATGGTATAAAACAATGCAGGTCTCCGGCCTGGCATTTCACTATATATCGCTTTGTAATCCGCCCTGAAGCTTCTTGCTTCAGGGTTTTTGTTTTAGTAGGAAAAATAATCGAATCGACAAATAGTATTACATTTAGGGCTTGATAATCCTTTGACATGGTTAAAAAAGGTAATTGCTGCACCGATGACTATGGTGTGGTGATAAATGTTTTGTTACTGGTATTGCGTATCAGCGTGGGGGTGCTCATGCTGACGCATGGCTATCCGAAACTGGTTAAGCTGGTAACCGGTGATTTCTCCTTTCCCGATCCCATTGGCCTGGGTTCGGAATTGTCACTGGCGCTGGCCACCTTTGCCGAATTTGTCTGCTCCCTGCTGATCATTGTCGGCTATCGTTCCCGGCTGGCAGCCATGCCCCTGATTTTTACCATGCTGGTAGCACTATTGCTGGTCCATGGGGATGAGTCTGTCTTCGAACACTGGAATATCCTGTTGTACATTTTTTGTTATGCCATACTTATAAACCTGGGCGGGGGCAAGTATTCGCTGACGTATTACCTGTATAACAGGTGAGAGTACTTCATTGGATTCAGATACTATTCCTGCATTATCGTTAGCCCCGGGGCGGAAGATAACATCGTTGAAATTAGTGCTGTGCGCGAAACTGGTGGAAATTGATGGAAATTTGGCTTCGCCGAAATTAGGTTGTAGTAAAAAGTATAAGATCTTAATTTTGAATTGAAACTTGGATTCACAACCAATTCCCACTTAATTTCTACCTAATTTCTGAATCTGGCCCTTCTGTACTCACGCCTCATAGTTCATGATCGCCTCCACACACCTTTTGGCTGTTTTCCCATCCCATAATTCAGGTCTTTGGGGCTGCCGGTCAAGGGTTAATGTGTCCCGGTATTCCCTTCGGATGCGTCCTACATTATTGCCGACCAGGACAGATGCACCGCCATGTTCACGCAGCGTGATAGGGCGTTCGGTGTTCCACCGGAGCGTCAGGCAGGGAGTGCCCAGTACAGTACATTCCTCCTGCAGGCCGCCGCTGTCGGTGAGCATGATGGCGGCATCCATATTCAGGCGAAGCATTTCATGGTAGCCGATGGGGTGGAGGAGGATCATCCTTGGATTTTGAATGACTTTTTCCCAGAGCTTGAATTCTTTCAACATTTTTTCCGCCCTAGGATGGACGGGCCAGATGATTGGCATATCCGGAGTTACTTCCTCGAGTAGGAAATTGACAAGTGGTCTGAAAACCTGCTCTCGATCGACGTTGGAAGGGCGATGCAGGGTCATGAGCGCGAAGCGTTCGGAATGATGAATGTTGAATGATGAATGATGAATTGGGGGTTCTTCGGGGGCGAGGCGGTTTGTGCGAATGATGTCCTGGATTTGCATGTGCTTGGCTTTGTTGCGGTTGGCCTCCAGGGTGTCGATCATGATGTTTCCGACGAAGACAATATTCCTTTCGGGTGTACCTTCAACACGCAGGTTTTCAATCGACAGCCTGTCGGGTGTCAGCAAGAGGTCGCTCAGCCGGTCGGTGACCAGCCGGTTGATCTCCTCGGGCATCTGCATGTCGCGGCTGCGCAATCCCGCCTCGATGTGGCACACCTTGACATGCATCATGGCTGCCCGATCCGATACCCAGGTTGATGTCCGTTTCCGGGATATTCAGCGCCTCGAAAAAAGCTTTTGACATCCGATCGTCGTAATGCTGACCTGTATGAACAAGCAAGTGCTGGATTGGCGATGGCCGATTGTCAACTGTTGACTGTTGACTGCTCTCAACTGCCGACTGCGGACTGCCAAATTTATCATTATACTTTTCAATCGCCCGGATAAAAGGAGCTATTTTCATAAAATTGGGCCGGGCACCGACGACGGAGATGATTTTCATGGGTTTTTGTTATAAAAGGGCAAAGTTAAAATTATGTGGGGGAGAATAATGATTTGTCGCAATGGTTACAGCGTTTGCAATAGTTTAAATGGTCACGAGGTTTGCTGTCCGTCCGCTCTTTTATTTTGGCTTCTTTCTTTGTAATGCAGCAAAACAAAGTTATTTATCATGTCGAGGGATGCATGACCGAGAAATCCCAAAATACTCAAATGGCCTTCAATGTCTACTTAAAAACAAACCTCATGCTGTGTGATTTCTCTTCGTTCAATCACCGTTAGATCTGATGACAAGCGTGTTAATCAGGTCATGCGAAAGATACGCATTCCAGCATGCCACTTCACTTTCCTACATCCAAAATCTCACATCAAAAATCCCCTTCGGGGGGTATAAAAAGTGAAATTTTTGGCACTAATAAAGAAAGTACTTTTATCAAACAACTAAACCAATTTATTTATGAAAAAAGACGAATTCAGCCAGATGCTGGAATTAAGGACCCGGCATTTCGCCCTGGACATTTTAAAGCTCGCCATGGAATTGGCAAACAACCCTGCCCTGGAGACTTTTCGCGACAAGCTGGTACGTTCAGGCGCAGGCATCGGGGCAAGCTACTGGGAAGCCTTCCGCTGCGAAGAACCTGATGACTACCAAAATCGTATTGACCTTTGCGCACAAAACACCCGTGAGACCATTCAGTGGCTGGAGGTGATGGAACACGCCGGCCTGGCCGACACACAGACGATATTTTCACTACTGCATGAAGCCCGTGAGCTGCTGGAAATATTTACGGCACTGGTGGAGGAGGAGAAACTTGCGGGGTAGGAGAGGAGGAAGTACTTAGAGTATTAAAAGTGCCTTGAATACTTAGACTTAGGGGTATGAAAAAGCTTTTCGCTACTTTGCTCCGTATCCTTGAACCAAAGAATTACGCACTCATGGGGCAAAAAGACACAGCACCGATCGACTACTCTAATTCTCAACTCTAAGTACTCCAACTATTCTAAGTATTCTAATTGCTTAAAAAACAAACCGCCGTAAGCCCTTCGCTCCGGCGGTCATTCATGGATCCTTGCCCTTATTATAATTAGGACAGGATTTTTACCGATCATTCTGAAAAAACATCGGGAACGTTTGTAAAAAACTTCCTGATGTTTTTAGGTTGGTTTCAAGAGGTTCCTAAAGTTTTCTTTGTTTGTAAAATTCTTCCGGTCACTCCGGAAGGGTTTTGAATACGTTCCAGAGTTGGTTGAGAATGAAAATACCGCTTTATTAAGCGTTTGTATTTACCATGTTTTTTTCAGCCCATCTGACATATTCGGTTAAACCTTCTTCCATTTTTAC
>JARRQC010000163.1:0-1127 GCA_037382165.1 bacterium
ATTATCGCCAATTTCCACCAGGTAATAATCATGAAAATCATAATCGGACAGGGTCACCATGCCATTTTCCTGGTTCCCGTATTTGATGGCATTGTCCATCAGGTTGATCAACACCTGCCTGATCCGTTTCTTATCTGCCCGCACAGGATAGGATCCGTTGGAATTGATGTTCAACTGGATCTCTGCGTTATTTTCTTTTGCCTTGAGCTCCATGTATTCGGCTACATCTTTTATCAGATCAGCGATATCGAACACCTCCCTGTTTAGTTTCAGGTTTCCTGATTCCAGGTGTGATATCTCTTCGAGATCCTCGACGATGGCGATCATTCGATTTACACTCTTTTTGGCATTCTTCAGAAATTTGATGTTTACCTTATCGTCCTTGATACCGCCCTCCAGCAGGGTAAGGATGTAACCCTGTATATTGAAGATAGGGGTTTTTAATTCATGCGAAACATTACCCAGGAATTCCCTGCGATAGGCTGCCATCCGTTTCAGCTCCGCAATTTCCTCCTGTTGCTTTTCACTCCATTCAAGGACAGCCTGGTTCACAATATCAAGCACATCCCCACTGTTTTTTTCCGGTGTCTTAATGTCCGATTTTGTTTTGATCTTTCCGATCGTCTGATAAATGATCTTCAGTTTCTCGATAATGAAATAATCAATAGAATACCTGATGACCAAATAACCGGACAGGTTAACCAACAGAAAGAACACACCCATTACAATGATATCGAATGTGCCTGAAATAAAACTGATTAAACCAAATGCGGCAGAAGCGATCACCGTAATGATGAGCGCATTTGAAAAGGCTATATTCCTGGGATTAGAAAAACGCATCGACCGAAAAGTTAGGAAGCATCAAATTTGTATCCGACACCCTTAACGGTCTTGATATTATCTATACCAATCTTCTCACGGATCTTTCGAACATGTACATCAATGGTTCGATCACCCACGATGACATCATCGCCCCAGACATTATGGAATATTTCCTCCCTGGTGAACACCTTGTTGGGGGAAGAGGCAAGCAATTTGAGCAATTTGAATTCTTTTTTTGGCAGCACGATCTCTTCCTTATCCCTGATAACCAGGTACTGTTCCTCATCAATTACCAGGTTTTTGAC
>JARRQC010000163.1:1166-8175 GCA_037382165.1 bacterium
TTTTTTTAGAGGCTCTCCTTAGCAGGGCTTCGATGCGACTAAGCAATACTTTGATTTTCACCGGTTTGGTCACATAATCATCTGCTCCCGCGTCAAATCCTGCAATCTGTGAATAATCCTCCGACCTGGCAGTCAGAAATACAATGACTGTATCATCGCATTCGGGGATCTTTCTGATTTCCCCCACTGCCGTAATGCCATCCATTTCGGGCATCATAACATCCATGATGATCAGGTCCGGTATCTTTTCTTTTGCCTTTTCAATGGCTTTCAAACCGTTTTCCGCGGTAAATACCTTATAGCCTTCTTTTCTGAGATTATAACTTAGAAATTCAAGGATATCCTCCTCATCGTCCACCAGAAGTAACCTGTATTGGTCGTTATCCATGATCAACTCGATTACTGGTCGACGAAGTTAACCATTATTATTCCAACGGGGAATCGACAAAGTTAATTTAAGGTTAATTTTTATTCCATGAGACTGTGGTTTTAAAAGTCGCAGGCGCAGTAAACGCTTTGAGTCGAATTCCTGCCTCTAAGTAATTAATTGATAGTCCCGCCCGACATTATGCACCATATATCCCAGCTTTCCTATCTTTGGCGTGGTTCGAATGGTTTTGAATCCTATGAAACGAATTCCGGTCTTTCTCATACTCTGGCTATTTGCCTGGCCGCTTTTTTCCCAGCAATTTCATGGCGGCATAACTGCAGGACTTGTTGGTTCGCAGGTAGCCGGCGATACGTATTCAGGTTTCAAAAAGGCAGGTTTGTATGCAGGAGGTTATGTAGGGTGGGAATTCAACCTGCATTCCGGTTTACAAATTGAGCTTACCTATTTCCAGAAGGGAAGCCGGGAAAACCCTACCGAAAAGAATAATTATGATTACTTCCTTTTCCGTGCCTCTTATATTGAGCTGCCCGTTCTCTATCAGTATAAGATCAACAAGTTCATCATCCTGGGAGGCCCTTCGCTCGGATTTCTTACCGGGTATTTCGAGGAGAATGAGGTGGAAGTGATCAGTGACCATTCCGGCTATAACAGGCCGGCGGCTGTGACTTTACAGATAAATCTGGGCTTTCGTTTTTTCATTACCCCGAAACTGGGGGTTGATTTTCGAACGAACAATTCGCTGCTGAATATCCGGTCTGAAAACCGGGATGGTGATATTTGGCGTTTATGGGGTTACGGGCAGTTTCATGATGCACTCACCCTGTCACTCTTCTGGCAGTTCAGGTAACCTGAACTTTCCACTTGATATTGCAGCCAATACTTGGCATCTGATCCTCCGGCACCTCTTCTCCACGAATGACCTGGTCAAGTGCCTGGCGGAGATCCCTGCCGGTAACGGGAACCTCATTCCCCGGACGGGAACCATCCAGCTGACCACGGTAAACGCATTTCCCGTTCGCATCAAAAAGATTGAAATCAGGGGTGCAGGCTGCGGACAGTGATTGCAAATAAACATCACCAGGGTTCCTTTTTCACCCTTAATATCTTCCAACGATACCCAATTACCGGTCAACGGCTCCGGAAGTCGAAAATCCGGAGCATTAAAACCGAGGGGAATTTGCTTTGTCGGTGTTCTTGCCATAATTACAGTATTTATCAGTCTTAACAAAAGTATATAGCGTTTGTTTATTTTTGTCTTGTAAAGCTTTTCTCTTGAAGAAAATTCTCATTATTCGCTTCAGCTCTATTGGTGATATTGTGCTGACCACACCCGTCATCAGGGCGGTCAAAAGCCAATTGGATTGTACGCTGCACATGCTGACCAAAACCGCTTTCGCAGGGATTGTTAAAAACAACCCTCATGTGGATAAGGTCTATTCCTTCACTGCTTCCGTAAGGGAAGTGATTCAGGGTTTGCAGTCAGAGAATTATGATTTCATCATCGACCTTCAGAAGAACATCAGGTCTGTCATCACGAGAAAGGCGTTGGGTGTGCCGTCCTCCTCTTTCCCCAAATTGAATATGGAAAAATGGATGCTGGTTAATATGAAAGTCAACCGAATGCCGGATCTACATGTAGTGGATCGATACTTTGCGGCAGCGGAACCACTCGGCATCAGTCCAGACGGTGAGGGTCTTGATTATTTCATTCCTGAAGCGGATCAGGTTATACCCGAAAAGGCACATCCTATGTTGCAGGGAGGCTATGTAGGCGTTGTCATCGGTGGAAAACACAACACAAAGATCCTTCCCGGGGAAAAAGTGGCAGAAATTATCAAGGCCTTGAACTACCCTGTAGTCCTTCTTGGTGGAGAGGCAGACAGGGAAAGAGGCAACCGGATCACAAAACTTTCCAACCATGAAAAGGTATTCAACGCCTGCGGCAAATTCAATCTGAACCAGTCGGCCTCCCTGGTAAAACAAGCAAGGGTGATCATCAGCAATGATACGGGTTTGATGCATATCGCAGCCGCTTTTCGCAAGCCGGTGATCAGTATCTGGGGTAACACAACCCCTGTCTTTGGAATGTATCCTTTTATGCCTGCTGAGGAGGATTTATCCGTAATCAGCGAGGTGAAAGGCCTTCGCTGCAGGCCATGCAGCAAGCTGGGGTATCGCCAATGTCCCAAAAAGCATTTCAAATGTATGATGGAACAGGATACAGATTATATTGTCAGCCAGGCGAAAAAATTTATCACCTGAAGACTATTTTTCTTTACCGATGGCTACAAAAGGGTTGTGTGTCTTTTCATAACCTATGGTTGTTTCCGGACCATGGCCGGGATAAACCACGGTGTCGTCGGGAAGCGTAAAAAGTTTTTTCCAGATATTTTCTTGCAGGGTTTCATAATTTCCGGTAGGAAGATCGGTACGTCCAATGCTCTGGTTAAACAGTACATCCCCGCTTATAACAAAACGGTCCGCCGCTGCATAGAAGCACAAACTGCCATCTGCATGACCGGGTGTATGTAATATTTCCATGGATGATTGGCCGAATTTCAGTAATGATCCTTCCTCTAGAAACTGATCCACCTGCCTGACATCATCCAGGTGAATTCCAAACATTTGTGCCTGTCCCGGTGCTGTTTTCATAAACTGCAGGCTGTCACGGTGCGCTGCAAGTTTTATCCCGTAATGTGATGTTGTGAAATAATTACCGAGTATATGATCAATGTGCATGTGGGTGTTCACCACAAGTTCGGGCTTCAGTCCTTTCTCATCTATGTAAGAAACCAGTATTTCCTGTTCGTTCCGGCCATCCATACCGGGATCAATGATGATACAGGAGCCGGATTCGTCATATAAGACATAGGTATTCTCCTGGAAAGGGTTGAAGGTGAATCGTTTGACAGTGATCATAAACATATGGTTTCAGGGTATCAAAAGTAAGGTTTTTAGTGTGAATGAACACTACATGCAAACCATTGGTTTACTCTACATGTCAACCTGGGTAAGGAACCGGGTAATAATTTGGTGTGAATTTTGTTATAAATTAGCCCTTCAGAGTGCTTGAAAGCTTATTGGGTCTTGATTTCAGGAAATAAATACCGGCTTTTAGTCGCAGGTTTGCTGCTTGCAGGTTGCAGCCTGATGCTGCCGCAGTCTATGCTGGGCCAATTCTACAATGGTTCCAATATGACCTTCGGTAAGAACCGTGTTCAATTCAAAGATTTCCTCTGGTTGTACTTCAAATACGAAGATTTTGACACGTATTATTACCGGAATGGAAGGGAATTGGCGGAATATACAGCCCGTTATGCCTACCAGGAAATTCCGAAAATGGAATCAAAGATTGAAAGCCGTCTTGACAAAAGATTGCAATTCATCATCTTCAATAACCTGACCGATCTCAAGCAAAGCAATATCGGCCTGATGACGGAAGAGAGTTATAATACAGGCGGTATTACCCATATTATCGGTTCAAGGGTATTTCTTTACTATGATGGGAACCATGTTAACCTGGAAGAGCAGATCCGGGCAGGCATCGCCCAGGTTTTGTTTAACCAGATGATGTTTGGCGGGAGCCTCGGTCAACAGGTGAAAACCTCAACTTTCTTCTCCATACCGGAATGGTACCGTACAGGGATCATTTCTTATCTGAGCAAGGAATGGGATGTGGAATTCGACAATCATCTCCGGGACGGTATTCTTTCCGGCAGATATGATAAAGTCAATAACCTCACAGGAGTGGATGCCATTTACGCCGGTCATTCGTTGTGGAGATACATTGCCAATCAATATGGAAATGCTGCGGTAAGTAACATCATTCACATGACCAGCGTAAGCAACAGCATAGATAAAGGTTTCCTCTATGTTATCGGTATTCCTTTCAAGACACTTATTGTCGAATGGCTGAACTTTTATAAGGACGAATTTGAGCAATCCGCGATTGAAGAGCGTCATCCTGAAGAGATCCTGCCCGTCCGTTTTAAAAAGGACCACGTCTATGGTCAGCCCCATTTCGATCCCACAGGCAAATACCTGGCATATACTTCGAATGAAAGCGGGAAATACAAAATCTTCCTTTACAATACCGTCAAACAGAAAAAGAAGAAGATCTTCAAAAAAGGGGTGATGATCGATACAAAAACGGATTACAGTTATCCGCTTCTGGCTTGGCATCCTTCCGGGAAGATCCTGGCGGTCATGATTGAACACAAGGGTATGCCGTGGCTATATCTATACAATATGGATAAGAGGAAATTCACCCGGCAACCCATTTACGAGGTGCAAAAAATCACGGATATGTCCTATGCTGACAATGGCAGGTTTCTGGTCATGTCAGCAACGCAAAGAGGGCAGAGTGATATCTATGTATTCAACATCGCCGCCAGCTCTTTCGATAAGATCACCGATGATATCTATTCTGAACTGAATCCGAGGTTTATTAACAATTCAAGTATGATCGTGTTCAGCTCGAACCGGGAGAATGATACATTGGGGAAGGAACCGGAAAAGATCAATGATGTACCTGACAATTTTGATCTTTTTGTCTACAATTACAGTACACGTGATAAGATCCTCCGCAGGATCACCGATACGCCTTTTGCTGATGAAATACGCCCTGAATCCAACGGTTTCAATACGATTTCATACCTGAGTGATGAAAATGGTATTTATAATTCTTACATGGCGGTGATCGACAGTACCGTGAGCTCAGTGGACACTACGATTCACTACCGTTATTTCGTTCATTCAAAGCCTGTTACCAATTATTCACGTAATATCCTCGATCAACATACGTCAGCACGTGCCGGCAAAAAGGCATTTGTCTATTATGAAGATAACCACTACAAGATCTACACAGGCATGATCCCCGATTTCAACGCTGTCCCTGAAATCAGGCTGTCGGATACAAAATATCAAATAGCTGTTCGCAAAGCCTGGGAAAAACAGCGCGCCATTGAAGAGAAGAAAAAGCTGAAGGAGTCTATGAAGGCTGATGTGGAAGAGGATGTCGAAGAAGAAGAAACATCACCGACCAGGATTAAAAGATTTAAACTCGTCTACACAGATAACAAGGGACGTGAGGTGATCGGACGACCTGAATCCTCAAAAAGAAAAGGGAAAAACGGAAGCTATGAGATCTATGTAGATGAGTACAGTAATAAGGATTTGGATGTCAGCGCTCCCAAACAAAGAAATTACCGGGTGGAATATTTCATCAACGATGTTATTTCCCAGATCGATTTCAACTACATCAATTACAGCTATCAGCCTTTTACAGGGGGTGGCGGGCCCATCTTTCTGAATCCTGGTTTTAACTTGTTCTTCCAGTTTGGCATGAATGACCTGATGGAGGATTATCGCATTGTAGGGGGTGTACGGCTTAATTTCAGTTTGATCAATAACGAGTATATTTTCAGTTATGCCAATCTGAAAAAAAGACTGGACAAGGAAATTGTTTTTCACCGCAACACCATTGAAGGTCAGATTTCGGGAACGCCCTATTATGGAAGGATTCATACCCACGAGTTGTTTTATATGCTGAAGTGGCCTTTCAATGAAGCCTTGAGCCTTCGTGGTACAGCCATTTACAGGAATGATATGTCCGTCGTGCTGGCTACAGATCAATTTAGCCTTCAGGCTCCCAATCTGTATGATCACTGGGCAGGCATCAAGGGCGAACTTGTATTTGATAATACCCGCAGCCCGGCGATGAATATACATTTCGGTACACGCTGGAAGATATTCGGGGAATATTACCAGCTGCTGAATGAAGTCAAAAGGAATCTCATCGTAGTCGGATTCGATGTCAGGCATTATACGCGGATCCACCGGAATTTTATCTGGGCCAACCGGATTGCAGGAAGCACTTCCCTGGGCAACGAAAACCTGATCTATTATATGGGAGGTGTTGATAATTGGTTGTTTCCTAAATTCAATCAAAATACACCGATAGATTACTCCCAGAATTATGCATTCCAGACGCTGGCTACCAATATGCGGGGCTTTACCCAAAACATAAGAAACGGTAACAGTTTCCTGGTAATAAACTCCGAGCTGAGATTCCCCATATTCCAGTATTTTTCCAAATCACCCATCAGTTCCAGTTTCCTGCGTAACTTCCAGCTTGTGGGATTTGGTGACATTGGTACTGCCTGGACAGGTCCCACACCCTACTCACCTGAAAATTCCTTGTTCACAAGATATGTACAGAGTGGCCCTTTGCTTGTTTCCGTAGAGGTACAGAAAGAACCCATAGTAGGTGGTTTTGGTTTCGGTGCCAGAATACATTTGCTCGGATATTTTATCCGGGGTGACATAGCATGGGGGGTTGAAGACTACAGGATCAACAAACCGGTATATTATTTGTCTCTCAGTCTCGATTTCTGATCATGATTGCTTAACAAAAAATTAATGGACAATTAATTTCCATTACCGGAAAACGGGTAGCTGGACACAACTGCCTTAGAAAAGAAAATCTTTCATTTTTTTGATTGTTAAAGGTTTATCAAAATTGAATTTTTCATAATTAAAATTGTGCCAAAATGGAGTTGAAATTAATTTCATTTTAATTTCAATATCTAATCCCTTTATTCAGCGTAGCTTATCACT
>JARRQC010000164.1:0-5667 GCA_037382165.1 bacterium
CATAGGTTGTTTTAGGCGTACTTCCAGCGCGGATGGCTGAAATAATAACTTCTTCACTTACATAGGTCTTCGGTGTCAGCCTGATCTTCAGGTTGATATCTTTATTCAGATCAACGGTGGTTTCATACGTCTTGTAACCTACATAAGAGACTGTAATGGTATAATTTCCCTTTTTCAACTTCTCAAAAGAGAATGAACCGTCAGATCCGGAAATGGTGGCCAGGTAGCCATCGGACATCAGAATATTGGCACCTGGAAGAAACCCGCCGGTTTCATCATTTGATACTGTTCCCGACAATCGATAATGTTGTCCTGCGGCCGGAAGGAAAAGCAGGATCAGGCAAAATAAAGCCAGCAGCTTTCTAAACATGGCCGAGTTTATCAATGATTGGCAGATTATTCGACTGGGTCGTCCCATAAACATTCTTAAAAGGGGCTTTTCTGCGGGTTGGTATGAAACACTCTCCCTTCGCCGGCATTACCCGGTGCAGGTTCAGAGGGTATGATCTCAGCCCGTATTTTTGAGGCACCCCTGTTTGTAGTACAAAGATATATGAATTCAACCAATTGAAGAGAAAAAGCCTGAGGCTTTCCGGACAATAAATGAGAAGGGATCTTGTGAAGACTTAAAATTTAATCCTCAAACAATTTATCCAGCCGGATAAGCCGGGGTTGATAACGGGTTTCGAGAATTGCCCGTGGCAAGTCAAATACATTGGTTTGGCAGTGGTCGATGATCGAAGAATCCGCTGAGCAAACGATTCCATGACCGACGCTTTTCAATTGATGATCGGGGGAGTGCATCGTTAATGCATGACCTTCCATTCCATGGTTAGTTATCCAATCGTTCATTTCTGAGGCCAACTCACCACTTTTGCTTACCGGTTCATCCAGGTAAATCCTGATGGCGCCAGGTCGTCTTTCAGACAGATAACTGAATATTTCCCGGATACATTTCTTTCTTATCATTGTCGGCAATGTCTTCCTGTGCATTTCAGATGCGTCTCGTAAAAACCCGTCCAGGGAAACGAACAGGATTTTCCCCAGAAAGTAACTGCCCAGTGTACGAAGTACATTGTACCCGTCGAGGTAAAGATCGCTCCCTTCAGGTATTTCAGGTATTGTTTTTTGTTTTCTGGTGTTGCAGTCTTCCGGTCGACTTATTCCTCTCATGAGCATACTCCTCTCCTCCCCTGGCAACTGATACCTGTCGCCCACGAGTTTCAGAATTGCAGATAGCGAATAGTTTTTTTGCAATAAATAACCGTAGTCCGCAACCGCCAAGCTAAATTGATCGGAAAGTGCTTTCATTTTTAGGAAATACTAACTTTGTAAATTTACCAAATACACAGGAATCAAATGAATATACTGATCATTAACGGGCCGAATCTGAACCTTACCGGTGAGCGTGAGGCGGAGCTTTACGGCAACATTTCATTTGAGGATTATTTTGATCTGCTTAAGATGAAATTTCCGGAATTCAAGATCAGTATGTTTCAAAGCAATGTTGAGGGTGAGCTTATCAATCGTCTGCACGAAGCTGACCTTGAGGTCGACGCGGTGATACTGAACGCGGGTGGATATACCCATACATCGGTGGCTATTGCGGATGCGGTTAAAGCCGTTGGAATCCCGGTGATAGAGGTACATATTTCCAATATCCTGGCGAGAGAGGAGTACAGACATATATCGCATATTGCCCCTCATTGTGTGGGAGCGGTTTTCGGATTCGGCCTCGATTCATACCGTGTAGCCCTTTCCTTCTTCAGGAACTAGTTAAATTTTGAGCTAGCCAGTTCCGAATACTTTTTCTTCCTCAGTACGTAATGTTCAAAGACAATATTGCCATTATAGACACAGGAGACCTCTTGCTGTTTCAGTTCTCTCCTCTTTCTTTTTAGTTTTCCGAAATTATTATAAAAGAAAAGATGCGCCTTAAGGACAGCCACCAGGTCTTCAAAGCCTCCTTCCAGGAAAAATTTAAGCGCTGCTACGCCATCCAGGATAAAACGCAGCAAAAATGCCTTGAATAGCTGATTTTTCGGCAGGTTCTTATAAAGCAGGGAAAGGTTGTTCCTGAAATTGAGGTATGTTTTACGTGCTGACTTTTTGGGCAGTGTCCCGCCACCGACATGATAGACAACGGATTGCGGACAAACCATAATTTTGTAACCTTCATTCTTCAGCCTCCAGCAAAAGTCAATTTCTTCCATATGGGCGAAGAAATCCTCATCAAGTCCACCATGGCGGTGGTAGATATCCGCACGGACGAACATGCAGGCACCGCTGGCCCAGAAGACTTCGACCGGAACATCATACTGCCCCTTGTCTTTCTCAAGGGATTGAAATATCCTGCCTCTGCAAAAAGGATAACCGTATTTATCAATGAAGCCTCCCGAGGCACCTGCGTATTCAAATTCATCCCTGTTGTCATAGGCTAATATCTTGGACTGGCATGCTGCGATGGAGGGATCACTTTCCATCAGCTCAATGACGGGATTGATCCAGTTTTCTGTCACCTCGATATCCGAATTCAGCAATATATAATAATCTGCCTCGATCCGCTCCAGCGCCATATTATAGCCTCCAGCAAAGCCCGCATTGTATTTGTTTTCAAGCAGGTTTACCTGGGGAAACTCCTCGCGCATAATCTCAGTAGAGCCGTCAAGCGAGTTGTTATCTGCCACCCATATCTCGGCATCATCATGAGTCCGTTCAATTACCGTGGGTAAGAATTTTCTGAGAAAATCCCTGCCATTGTAATTTAAGATGACGACAGCGGCCTTTTTCAACTTTTCTTCTTTTCTTTTTGTTTCCATCTGCGATGAGACCAGAGCCAATTGTCCGGCTGCCTGATAATTGATGCTTCAAGCATTTTTACATACCGTGTGGTTATCATTCCTACGGGTTCGATACCTGCGTCCTTTGTTATTGTTTTTACTTCCACTTGATAAAATCCCCTTTTGGTTCGCTGGACATCCAGGTATGCTACAGCATAACCGAGGCCCCGTGCTACTTTTTCCATGCCATTGTAAAAAGCAGTCTTTTGTCCGAGAAATTCCTCAAAGTGATCGATTTCTGTCCTTGCCGGTGATTGGTCAGCCAGCACAAAAACGGTATACAATTGATTTTTTAAAGGTAACAAAGTTCGGTATACTTTTTTGTAATCAATCATCAGGGTTCCTTTATATTTTTGTCGAATCCCGATCATATAGCGGTCAAAAAAAGGGTCATGGATCGGTTTGTAAATGGCTGCCCCATGATGCTTCAGAAAGAGCGCTACCCGGTTTCCTACCCATTCCCAGTTGCCACAATGTCCCAGGGAGAGAAATACGCTTTTACCGTCTTCATAAAACCGGTCAATTACTTCCTTATTTTTAAAAACTACCCTGGATTCTAGTAATTCAGGGGGCATCCTACTTGATTTGATCAGTTCAACGGCAAAGTCTGTCAGATTCCTGTAAAACCGCCTGGCGATTTTCTTTATTTCTGCAGGCTCCTTTTCCGGAAAGGAGCTTTCCAGGTTTCGCATAATGACTTCTTTCCTGTAGTGGAAGATGTTTCTGCCTAGAAATGCCAGCGCATCCGAGAGAATATACAATACCCCGAGAGGCAGGGAGGCAAGGACTGAGATAATTATTTTCAGGAATTGATCCCTAAACTTCATCATGGGCACCCGGTAAAGGGCGCAAAATTAAGGTAAAAAGAGCTTGCCTGCCTCTCAATTATCTGGGCTGACGATAAAAATCCGTGGCAAAACTGCCATAAGCATCCGGCTTGACGTTTATATCCAGATTATAAGGGTCCCAGGTCCTCTGGTAGATGATATTTTGCCATCTGAAGTTATTGATTTCGCCCAGCGCATTGGAATGGATCAGCTGAAAATCATTGGTAGCGATATCCCGGGTATAAAAAACAAATTTTCGTGCCGACTGTCCGTTCAGGCGGTCATATTGCCAGATCTCATAAGGAAAGGCTTCAGGTTCATTGTAGCTCTTGGCCATAGCGTTTGGTTTTCCGTATTGCAGGTAAACCCTTCCCCGGTCTGTTCTATATCCCTTGATCCTGATCGACTTGAAATCATTATTCACCTGGTCTACCCTGCCCTTATAGGTGTACCACGCCTGGTCAGGACTGGACGGGTTGCGTTCCAGCCAGAAGTTAAAGAAATATTTCTGCAGGGTTACCAGGTCACTTTCCTCAAGTAGCGCCTTGGCAATTGTTTTTTCAGAATCTGTTGAGATCGGGTACAGGTAATCAATATACTGGACCATGGTATCCCTCGAAGTCACTGATCCGGCAAATGTGTTCTCGATGTTGGAGACCAACATTTTTGTCATATTGAAATCGGTATTCGGATTCTCACGTTGAAAAAATATCTCCTTCGAAGCCATGAGCAAATTGTTCCTGTCACGGGCTTCCATAACAAAAAGGTAATTACCGCTCGGAAGGTTGCTGATGTCCATTTTGTTCAGGAACACATTTACAGGCTTGGCTTCTACCCTTTTCCTGTAAAAAAACTGGTCGAGTTTTTTATCCACCTCGAAAGGCCTGATATAGTAATAAACGAGGAATTGATCATCACCAACAATTTCATCCGACCTGTAAAGTTCTGCATAGAATGTCAGTTCATTGATAGCAGCAGGATAGAAGTTGAAGACATAAGGGATCAGCCGAAAGCCGTTTTTAACCAGTAGTTCATCACTTCCGGCTTCCCTGTAAGATTGCAGAAACTCGATATCGGAAAAAGCCGCCTCATTTTTCCTGAAACCTATACTGAACTGATCATAACTCACAATAGGCTGTTGATTATCAAACCTGTCATGGATGGAAAATTCAAGCTGATATTCCCCTTCCGGTAGCGAATAGCGCTGGACGTCCAGCAGGTTATCGGTTATGTTGGACGTATCGGTAACGATAGGCCCTGACAGTTCGTATTTCCCAAAATTCACAATACTGTCATTCATCCTGAAGATCACCTGAATATCAATGACACTTTGAAAGGTACCGTCATCCAGGGCGCCGTGTTTCAGGGTCTTTCCGTTTACCACGAGATAAGTTTCCAGGTAGGGCGTATTATCCGGCGTGTTGAATACGGCGTAGGACAGGTAGGCCTGCAGGGACTCTGCCCTTATCCCGGTCAGGATCAAGAGCAAAACAGCTAGGGTTGCGATTATATTTTTCATTTCATGGATATTTTAAGCAAAGTTACGCCAATCGTACATAAAGTACAATTCTTGTCGATCATCACAGCGTATATTATACAAACACGCTGCCAAAATCGATGAAAGCCGGCTGGCAAATGATAATTGGGGGAAATTCTAAGGTTGTTAGTTAAACGAATAGAATTTGGTCTAAGCCGAAGTAGAAGATTCCTTCGTCGTTGATTTCATCTTTCAAAGCCCCCCTTCGTCTCGTTCGAAACGAGACTTCGGCGGGCAGAGGCGGAAGATAAACGCCGTTACCGCGCATCCGCTTTCAAAGAGAGCGGGTATTATACCCGGCCAACCCTGGTCGATGGACTCGGCCTTACCGCTGAAAAAGAGCCTGAACTCGTTTTCTCCGGTCCGGATACCCGCAAGATCATGAATACCCCTGCCCTGGTGGATGCCATTACCCATACTGTCACTTCCACTTCGGCTTCGCCTTCGCTGTTTGACAGGGGCA
>JARRQC010000165.1:0-9246 GCA_037382165.1 bacterium
CGTTGAGTGCCAGTGTGGAATCGAGCAGTATTTTGGCGCGCAAGTCGACATTACTTAAATCATCAAGCAATTCAGGACCATACTTCATGGCATTCCTGACAATAGCGAAAGTAAATTCGTCAATCACTTCCGGCTCGCCGGCACCAAAATAGTTCTCCAGGGCATGGGCAATCAGGTCAACAATGCCATAGGCGGTATAATTCCTGGGAACCGAGGCCGTGAAAGCCGGTTCAAGGAAGGATTCCTTCGGGAATAACAACTCATCGACAAAGCCGATCTTCTCCCTTGTTTCATGATTTTGAACCACGGCACCTGCATTCATTTCCGTGCCGGTAGCTGCGAGAGTCAGCACGCAAATGAGGGGTAATGCTTTTTCAGGTTTTGCCTTATACTTCATGATATCCCATGCATCATGACGGCTCGGGATGGAAACAGACAGTATCTTCGCAGAATCCACAGCGCTGCCACCACCAAGGGCGACAATCACATCCACATGCTCACGTTTTCCCAGTTCCGTTGCCTCCCGTACATCTTCGATGACAGGATTTGACTTAATTCCGGAATACTCCACAATGTCCAGCCCTGCGCTTTTGAGTTGTGCCATTACTTTATCAAAGTATCCATATTTCTTTACGGAGCCTTTACCGGTAACCAGCAGGACTTTTGAGCCGTAATTTTTTGTTGTTTCACCCAGGCTATCCACGACACCATTACCAAAATGAAGCCGGGTGGGATTGTAAGCGGTAAAATTTTCTATTGACATAATTCTTGTTTTGAATGGATAAAATTAAAAAACAAACCCTTGGAAATTATCCTTTATAAGACCATCCGGCCAACAACCTGGCATTTTTCAATGCTTCCTCCATAAAGCGGAAGGTAACCCTCGCCTGTTCTTCACCGGGTAATTCTATAATTTTGGACAATTCCAAGACCTGGCCTTCCCACTCTTCCAGATGCCACTGACCGGGACTGGTGACAGGCGGAAGGCGGTCATAGGATATGCCCTTATGGTTCCAGGCATTGACGTAAAAGTACGGTCCATCATAATAGTGGTCCGGAACAGCCAGACCGAAAGATAAACTTCGAATTACTTCTTCATTTAATTTTTCAAGGGGTACATAACATCCCTCGTCAAAGTGATGGGGCCAGACATACAGCGGATGGGCCGAAGAAAAATCCGCCGAAAAATGGTTCAGCATCAGATGCCCGTTTTCCCGGTAACGTATCAACTCCAAAGCATGCTCCTTTTTGGAAAATTGAAAAGCAGCACCCTTTGAAACTTCATGTTCCGGTATGGAGAAGTGTAAACGATCATCAAGTTTTTCAGCCGGTAAACCTATGGCCCGGATTTGTTCCTTCAGCCATGCCATGACTTCCTGCTTTGACTTGCCCGTCAAATGGCAACTCGTGTGGGCTTCCATCCCGGCATCACGCAAAGAGATTGACAGGGGATCCATAGTCAGGGTCACAAAGAAATGTCCTTTTTCTGTAGCAACAGCCTGGCCCACGAAAGCTTTCAATGAAGGTTCCCATCGCATGGCAGTGTGGCTGTCATCTTTCTTTTCAGGAATGTAGTGGTTTGCCACATAAGCAAGGAATTGCACAGCATGATGAAGCATGGTGGTATCCCGGTTAAGTTGGGCACTCCCACGGTGTTCTAATTTTTGCCAATTTTTGATGATAGCTTCCATAATTTCCCTTTAAAATAACAAATCAGATTTTTAATTGTTCCGACGGCTTACAGCGATCTCGCTTGCATTTTCTTTGTTCAGCGGACTTTCCAGAGGGTATCCGTAAAGTAATGCCGGGAATCGACAAAATGCCGGATCACCTCGAAATGAGCCCTTTCCGCGATCGATTCCAGTTCTTCCAGGCTGAATTTACGGGATACTTCGGTATGTATCTTCTCTTCCTTGCTGAAATTGACCTCCAAGTCGAGGATGTCAAAATTCACCTTCTGGTCTGCAAGTGAGATAATAAAACTTCGTACTTCACCGGATTTTTCATCGTAATAGGTATGGTGGCGAAAACGACCGGTGTTGAAATTTGCCCCCAGTTCGCGGTTCATCCGTTCCAGCAGGTTGAGGTTAAAACGGGCGGTAATACCGGCAGGGTCATCGTAGGCCCTTACAATCACACCGGGGTCTTTCTTCAGGTCAACCCCTAACAGTAAAAGATCTCCGCTGTTGCAATTTTGCGAAAGTTCCTCAAGGAATGCTGAAGCTTCCCGGAGCCTGAAATTTCCAATGTTGGAACCCAGGAAAAAAGTGATGGTCAACAGGTCATTGAATCCATGCATATAACGTAAAGCTTCAAAATAATCCATATTCAGCGGCCGGACATTGAGTCCGGGAAATTCACTTTGAAGCGTGTCTGACAGATGGTCAAGGATATTCTGAGATATGTCGACCGGGGAATAGGTAAATTCCGCTCCGTTATCCAGCAGATGTTTGAGTATTACTTTGGTTTTATAACCGTCACCCGCGCCAAACTCTATCAGGTTAAATGGCGTCTTCAGGGTATGCATGGCATCGCTAAGGGCGGCGGTTTGTTTTGAAAAGATCTCATACTCCGCATCGGTCAGGTAATATTCAGGCATATTCATGATCATCCGGAAAAGCCGGTCGCCTTCTTCATCATAAAAATATTTGGAAGGGATGGCTTTGTTTTCTTTCTGCAGTCCTTCATAGACATCCTGGGCGAATGGAGATCGTTGTGCGGGATTACTGGTCATGATCGCGTATTGTTGTTTTGCTGGGGTCTATCAGGATCACTTTTGGGTATTTATTTGGCGAGCCGGATACCGGTAAATTGCCATCTTTCCCAGGGGTGAAAAAAAGTACGATAGGTTGGTCTGCTGTGCCCCGGTGAGGTAGCCACCGAGGCCCCTCTCAGGACCATCTGGCTGACCATGACATTGCCATTGTATTCCCCTACGGCTCCGGGTGCTTTTTTGAATCCGGGATAGGGCAGGTAGGCGCTGTTGGTCCATTCCCATCGTTTGCCCCAATCAAACCGGGAAGCCGCTGCCTCCCATTCAAACTCGGTGGGAAGCCGCATCCCTTTCCATTCGGCGAAAGCCGAAGCCTCATAGAAACTGATGTGGGTAACCGGGAGGGCGGGGTCAAGCTTTCGAAGCCCCTTCAATGTGTATTCGTGCCATGCACCATTTTGCTCATGCCAGTGAAGCGGTGCATTTATCTTATGATCATTGACCCATTTCCAGCCCTCATCATGCCACAGATTGAAGTTGGAATACGCTCCGTCCTTTATGAAGTCCATATAGTCACCGTTTGTGACCAGCCTGTCGGAGATCTCAAAATCACGCAGGAAGACTTTGTGCCGTTCCAGTTCATTATCAAAACAAAAACCGATGCCATCATATCCGATCTCATGGAGATTCTCTTCAACCTGCAGGAATTTTCCCGCGGTTTCCTTTATGTTTTCAGAAAAAGGGAGTTTACCGGGATAGGCGGGAAACAACGGGTTGATGCCGAAGGTATATTTCAGGTCGGTCCAGAAAAGCTCCTGGTGCTGCTGCTCATGATGCAATCCCAGTTCCAGTATGTCACTCACTTCCTTGAGTTCATTGCTGTTGAGGATCTCCAGGATGGCTTCGTCAACATGCTTTCTGTAAGCGTAAACTTCCTTAACAGTAGGCCGGGTGAGGTCGCCGCGCTTGCCGCGCATTACCCGCTGACCGATGTTGTTGTAGTAGGAATTGAATAAAAAATCAAAATGGGGGTCGAATATTCGATAACCCGGCGCATATACTTTCAACAAAAAGGTTTCGAAAAACCAGGTGGTATGTCCCAGGTTCCATTTCGGGGGACTGACAAATGCTGCCGGCTGGGCGATATAATCTTCCGTAGCAAGTGGTTTAAATATCTTTTCGGTATATTTTCTTACATGTAAATACCTGTCAGCTCCGGAATTCATACTTCACATATTAGTTGATCGCAGCAAGGGGGCTTCCCTCTTTGGAAAGCTCTAAACCAGGAAATTCAAGGCGTAACGGCCGGCAACCTGTAACTTGAAAATATTTTTTTACGCAACGGATCTTATTCTCAACAAAGCTACGAATTCCCTACTTTTGGCCAAATTTATCCTATCGGATCACGATGAACGAAACCCTTGTCCTTATTGGATTTCTTGTACTGGTCTCCCTCATTCTCATGGTGGATATCGGGGTGTTTCATAAAAAAGACCACGAGGTGGGTTTCCGCGAAGCGCTGGTATGGACGGCAGTGTGGGTATCCCTGGCCCTTGCGACCGGCGTCCTCATCTATTTTTTCGGGAATATGATCCACGGACTGGATAATGTTGAAGCGATCACATCGAGGGCAGAAGATTTCAAACATCCGATACTTGACCAGCTGAGCGCTGTAACTTCAGATGAGACTGCAAAACACATTTACAACCGTAACCTGGCCCTGGAATATATTACCGGTTACCTGATCGAATATTCATTATCGATCGACAATATTTTTGTGATCGTCCTGGTCTTCTATTCTTTTGGTGTGGAAAAACAATATTACCACAGGGTGCTCTTCTGGGGTATTCTCGGTGCCATCGTGATGCGCTTCCTGTTTATTTTCCTGAGTGCTGAACTCATTCAGCGCTTTGAATGGATACTTGTCATTTTTGGCGCTTTCCTTGTTTTTACAGGCGTTAAGATGTTCCTCGAACGTAAAAAGACAAGGAGCATTGATACCCAAAATCATCCGGTGATCCGGTTTACCTCCCGTTTTTTCAGGGTAAACAGGGAATACCGGGGACACAGGTTCTTTTTGAAGATCGATGGGAGGATTTATATTACTTCATTGTTCATTGTATTACTGGTCATCGAGTTTTCCGATGTGATCTTCGCGGTGGATTCTGTTCCGGCTATCTTTTCGGTGACCAAGGATCCCTACATTGTTTATTTTTCCAACATTTTTGCCATTATCGGCCTTCGTTCACTGTTTTTCCTGCTGATCAACATCATGGAAAAGTTCAGGTTCCTGCATATCGGGCTCAGCTTTTTGCTGGTTTTTGTGGGAATAAAAATGATTCTTCCATTTATCGGCTTTTTGGGCAACATACACATACCGACACTCACCTCCCTGTTTATCATCATCGGTATTATCGGGCTCAGTATCCTGGCTTCCCTGATCATACCGGTCAGCAAAGAACAAAAAGCCAATTTGTAATATCAGGGGGGCGGATAAGAGAACTTAGGACCTTTGTAAATCAAATGATCCGGACAATCCGGATTTGATTGGGAACCTTAACGGGATGGCCCGTGGCGATATTTTTCCAGCAGTACTTTCGCTGCATCGTAGGGAGAGATCTTCCGTTCGAGGACCTGGTTTTCAAATTCTTTCAGGGAATCCTGGATACCGGGTTGTCCGAAAAATCCCTCCTGCAATTGCTGGGTGATGGTATCGTGCAGGATTTGCAGGTCCTGTTGACGGCGGTGCTGGTCAAAATGGCCATTTTCTTTGGTAAGCTGAACGAACGCTTCAATATTCTCCCACGATTCAGCCAGTCCTTTTGCTTGCAGTGCTGATGCAGTAATTACCCCGGGGGTCCAGTCATTGGGTAGTTTGGGAAAGAGTTGGAGGGCATTTTCATATTCCCTTTTAGCCAGTTCCGCTTTTTTGATGTTGTCGCCCGAAACCCGCTGCTTCGCAAAGGATCACCCCTTCCCGGGTTGCGCGTGCCACGCCTCCCAGTGTTCCTGCGCTTGCCGATGGACGGATAAAGGCATCCGGATGGATACTGAGGTTTTCCATCCGCGTTTTATCTCCGAGAATACTTCCTTTCGAGCGCTGGCTGCTGGGGTCGATGGCCAGCACCGCTACCTTGTGTCCTTTTTCGATGAGGTACAGGCCGAAAGATTCGATAAAAGTACTTTTTCCAACACCCGGCACACCGGTAATACCGATCCTGACAGATTTCCCGGAATGGGGTAAGCAGCCGTTGATCAGTGAGCCGGACAACGCTCTGTCCTGCTGCCGGGAACTCTCGGTCAGCGTAATGGCACGGCTCAGCAGGCTGCGGTCTCCCTTCAGGATACCCTCCAGATAATTTTCCACCGAAGGCTTTTCTTTCCTGAATCGGTGCATACCGCCCGAAAGGGAAGGGTTGAAGGGCGAGGGCTGATCGACACCTTTCTGCACATGCAGTGCGGAACCGGGTTTTTTCTTCTTGCTATCCATTGATCAATGGACAAAGATAGGGGATAATGGGAATGGATGTAAGAGAGGAAATGAGGATATGAGGAAGTGAGGAAATGGAGAGAGAAAAACTCATGAGATATTGATTCGCCATGTTGAAGATGGATTCAATCATCAGTTGCCCGGTGCCTCAGTGCCGGGTTTCGGAGGTATGGGAATGGGCATTGCCCCTGGCTGGTATGCACCAAACCGAAAAAATCGCTGGTATCAGGGAGGGATTAGAATAAGAATCTGGTCAAATTTGGGGTATTCAACAAGCGTATGGAAAAGGGATGAACAATCTGGTCCTCCTCATCGGCGCAGGCTATGTCATTGTCATAATGGTATTGATCATCTTATCGGTCAAAGTGATGGACGATGAGCGGATAGGCCTGGGATGGAGAAATATTTTCCTCACTTTACTGGGTATTTCAGCTTTTCTGGCTTTGACAACGGTGATGTGGATCGCCTCCAACCTCACAAATTGGGTGCAGTAAGGAAATGATTGCATTCACCCAGGATCCTTCCCGTCTTCAAATGGCTCGCCTGAAAATTCGCGACATGACTTAATCTTTATTAGCAAAACGTCTTACATGATTAAATTGCCAGGTAAATGTTTTATGGTGTCAGGAATCCGTTTCCGCTGCTAATAAAATGACATTGATCGATTAATCATTGACAAAAAGAAGAGATGACAACATTCCCCTCCTTCGCAAGGAGGGGACAGGCCCGGGCATGGCGAGGGCCAGGGGTGGTTTTCCATAACAAAACAGCCTCTCCCCATTGTTGGTATCCCCACCAGCAATCCTGACCTGTTTCCATGTCATATCAGGTGAGTTGTAAACAAGTCTAATCGTCAAATCCAGGCTGATGAGAACAAAATCCATGAAAAAGGGTTAATTACAAGTAAACCTGACAAAAGAGATGAGATTAATTTTATTGTTTTTCCTCTTAGGAATCATCTTGCTTTCCTGTAAGGAACAGGATATCAATCCCGTGGATCCGGGTGGCGATCCGCCTCAGGATAGTATTACCCATGGGGACATCCGTTACCTCGCGCTAGGTGATTCTTACACCATCGGGCAATCTGTACCGGAAAGTGAACGCTGGCCGCTGCAACTGGCGGCTAACCTTTCAGCTTCCGGCATGGATATGGCCGAAGTGGAGATCATTGCACGGACCGGCTGGACTACCTCCGAACTGTCCCTGGGAATTGAAGCAGAAGAACCGCAGGGGCCTTATGAACTGGTCAGTTTGCTGATCGGTGTGAACAACCAGTACAGGAGGCTTGATACGGCCGAATACAGGCTTGAATTCAGTGAATTGCTGCAGCAGTCCATCGCTTTTGCCGGCGGGGATACCAACCGGGTATTCGTCGTGTCCATCCCCGACTACAGCGTCACACCATTTGCCCAGACCCTGGACACAGCGCGTATTGCCAGGGAGATTGATGATTTCAATGCCATCAACTTTTCAGAAACTGTAAAGTTTGGAATAGAGTATATAAATATCACACCCATATCCAGGCTGGCAAGGTACGACAGCACCCTGATCGCTAACGACGGACTGCATCCCTCCGGAAAAATGTATGGCCAGTGGGTAAAGCTGATTGCGCCGGTGGTGAAACAAAAGCTGGAGTAAGGGTTTTCAGGTAGAAAAAAGTCTAATAGTCTTTTACATAAGAAATGTGGTACTGGTCGAACAGACGGGTCAGGTATTGCACACTCCCAATTACCGCCAGCTTTCCTTCTGCCCCTGAAGCGATACCTACCAGATAGCCGTTCTTATCGATGACCGGGGAACCGCTCTTTCCCGCAGGGTGGCTTTTTTTCGACAGCACTTTCATGTAATAATAATTACCCATCGCCTTGTAGCACTGCATCGTGGTGATTTCCGGCCTGAGGCTATCGGTCGGGTTACTCCCCCATCCCACACCATACACCACCTCATATTTTTCAAGTGGCTTCAACCTGATCTTCAGCGGATAGGGCAAAGTATCTTTCTTCACCACTTCCAGGATGATCCAGTCCCTGTCTTTAAGCGTATTGAAATAACCGATGGGTTCATCAGGATTGGTATTGATCAGCCGTATTACACGCACGGTTTTCCCGGGTTCATTTCTGGGATACATTGTCCAGTATTTGAAATCGGGTCCCAGGTCAATGGAAGTGATGGAAGGAGGATGCTCAAAGACCATGAAAAGGTGTTTACAACTGACACCGAGCGTATCTGTGCCTGTATTTACCAGGAAGGCGTTGGCCAGATTATGAAAAGTAGTATCTGTAAACGAGACCTCATTGGTAAGGGCAAAGTCGGGCCATTCATCAGCTGGCAGGGACACCCAGGGTTCCGGAACCGTTTCCGGAGGTGGGGAGCAGCCGCTTATCCAGAATACCAGGATGAACAAAGAAACAGAATCCATTCGCATACCTGAAATCAAGGAATGATAACATCTAAAATTAGAAAAATTACCTATCCCTTTCTGACATGATGTGCAGGATTTTCTATGATTTTTGGTGTAAAGATCAATCCGGATGAGTTACCTCATGGGAAATATTCCGGAAGCGGATTTGGTTTGTGAGAAAAACTGTAATGATGTAACTTTGCACCCAACAACTCTCCGTAGCTCAGTTGGCAGAGCAGCTGACTCTTAATCAGCGGGTCGAAGGTTCGAGCCCTTCCGGGGAGACAAAAAAACCCTTTCCTGTCATCCGGGAAAGGGTTTTGAGTTTTTTATCCGGCGGTATCAGAAGAAACCGAAAATACCTTTGAAGAACCGGTACAGGCCGACGATGAAGAAGACCCCGCTGAAGAAGAGGATCAGGTAGACCAGGAGACCTTCCTGACTAATGGTACCTATCCACATAAATATAAAGTACCCGAGGATCATGTAGACGAATCCCGACAACACCATCCGGCCCGGGGAGGTCTTCTTTTTGCCAGCTTTGTCATCCTTATCATATTTGGGGGGACTTTCCTGCACTCCCTGCAGGCTGCGGTGAAGCCTCCGCTCCCGCTTCGCTGTGAGATGGTTTTGAAGGATAAT
>JARRQC010000166.1:0-5618 GCA_037382165.1 bacterium
CAGGGTAGGGAAACCTAAGGAGAAATGGTGCCTCCATTTCAATACCTGGATATATTGCCGGACAACCATATTGCAAATCTAACCCGTTTTTTACGGCACCTCGGATTTCACCACGCTTATTACACACTCAATTGGCATGATTAATACATATTATTCTCAATTGCCCGGCAAATTTTTAAATTTGCTGATTCACAAAAAACAAATGGGCGATCAGGAGAAGGCGTTAAAAGGAAAAAAAGGAAGGGCCAGGAATTTGATCCTCCATTTACATCCTCCCAGAATACGAAAAGACTCGATCAGGTATACACTCACCTTTGGATTGGGAGGCATGGCAGCCCTGTTGTTTCTTATTCAGATCCTTACAGGGATTCTGCTGCGATTCAACTATGTTCCGACACCCGGTGAAGCCTATGATTCAATACTCGGTCTGAAATCCAACCTGATTTTCGGAAACCTGGTCAGGAACCTGCATCACTGGAGCGGGATATTTTTTGTATTCATCACTTTTCTACACCTGCTGCGCACATTTTATACAGGGGCCTTTTACCGGGAAAGGAGATGGAATTGGATCATCGGTCTATGCCTTATGGTGCTGGTCATCCTCTCCAATTTCACGGGTTACCTTCTTCCATGGGACCAACTGGCTTATTGGGCGGTAACCGTAAGCACAGCCATGCTGCACTACATCCCTTTCGTAGGGGATCAAATGGTGAGCTCGATAAGGGGAGGAACAGATGTAAACTCCTCCACCCTGCTTCTGTTTTATAATTTCCATACCGCTGTGCTGCCCATTACGCTGATCATTCTGATGTCATTTCATTTTTGGAGGGTAAGAAAGAACAAAGGTGTGGTTTTGCCGGAAGATGCCTCGGAAGAGCTGGTTCCGGCTGACCCTGACCTGGTTTCGAAAGAACTGGTGGTATCACTTGTTCTCATCGCAACATTATTGCTCCTCAGCATATTCAGTAATGCCCCGCTTCTGGAAAGGGCAAACCCGGCGAACAGCCCGAATCCCGCCAAGGCTGCCTGGTATTTCATGGGTGTCCAGGAGCTTTTACTCCATTTACACCCTTTCTTCGCCGCCTTACTGATCCCGTCAGCCTTCTTCCTTTTCCTGACCTACCTTCCTTTTTTCAGGTACAAAGAACAATACCGGGGCAGGTGGTTTATGACTGAAAAAGGGCGCAAATTGGCACTTTATGCTTTAATTGCAGGCATTTTGTTTACAATGGCAGGAATTCTTGCTGATGAGTACCTGGTAAATATGGAGGCCGTTTTTCCTCATCTGGCGCCCGCCATATCCAATGGCCTCATTCCACTGGTGTTGCTCTTTGCAATCATCACCGGAATCGTATACATGGTGCGTAAAAGGTACCGGGCAGATAAAAGTGAGGTCATCCTGTTTCTTTTTACTTTCCTGATGGCCGGTTATACTGTGATGACCCTTGTTGGCATCTTTTTTCGCGGACCTGGAATGAAGTTAGTGTGGATTTTTTAACCCTGCAGGAAGTGATGAATGAACAACAACATACAAAGGATAAGTTAAGCCGCAGGTCATTTTTCAAACGGTCCTGGGGCTGGCTTGGCATCCTTGCCGGCGTGGAATTCGGAATCATGACATTTAGTTTCTTCAGACCCGTCCGAAAAAAATCGAAGAACTATGCGAATTCTTATGTCAAAACTGTTGGGGAATTTCAGAAGATTCCACCGGGTTCTGTCATTCCGTTCAAGGATGGGAAATTCTACCTGGTAAGACTGGAGGATGGTGGGATGATGGCATTGTCCCTGAATTGCACACACCTGGGTTGTTCTGTCACCTACAGTAATGACGAGAACCAGTTTGTCTGCCCATGTCATGCTTCTGTTTTCGATATCAGGGGAAATGTACTAAACCCACCGGCACCCCGTGCCCTTGATATGTACAGGGTATTTGTTGATCAGGGTATGGTAAAAGTCGATACAGGAAAAGTGGTCAGGAGAAGGAATTTCTCTCCCGAAGACCTGTATTACGGATAATACATGCAGTGTGGAGAGGAATTGGAAAATAACAGGTTATATCGCCACGGTAGTTATCGTACTGGCTTTCCCCGCTTATATCATCAAAGCGATTTATATCGATGGCTTCGGGCAGGAGAACGTCAATGTCAACACGGCGTCATTTGTAGGTAGTAAAGCATGCCTGGAATGCCATATAATTGAATATGATCTCTGGCTGCAGTCAGACCACTATTTTGCCATGGACACCGCAGATGACAAATCTGTACTCGGTAATTTCAATAATGCCGTTCTTGAACGGAAAGGGAAAAAACATAAGCTGTTCAGGAAGGAGGGTAAGTTTTTTGCACATACCGACGGACCGGACGGACAGATGGAAGATTTTGAGATAAGCTACACCTTTGGCGCATGGCCTTTACAACAGTACCTTGTTAAATTCCCGGGAGGAAGATTGCAGACACTTGCCCTGACATGGGACACCATCACCAAATCATGGTACCACATGGCAGACGCCGTTTATGCTGGACAGGATATTGACCATACCAACTGGCTGCACTGGACAAACCAGGCGCAGAACTGGAACGGCATGTGTGCCGACTGCCATTCTACAAACCTGGTGAAAGGATTCGATATAAATTCCGGGAATTATCACACCACCTGGTCAGAAATTACGGTGGGCTGCGAGGCCTGCCACGGTCCTTCTTCAGAACACCTGAAATGGGCTGCACTCCCACCCCTCGCAAGACCCCAGGATAACAATACCGCATTACTTGTAAAGACCTCGGATATCTCAAATACCAGTTATGTGGACTTGTGTGCCCGTTGCCATTCAAGGAGAAGTGCTTTGGATGATTTTCATCACGGGACTAAGGAATTGCTGGATCATATGATCCCTGCACTGGCGATAGAGCCGAATTATTTTATCGACGGGCAGATCCTGGAAGAGGATTATGTTTACGGCTCGTTTGCTCAGAGCAAAATGTACATGAATGATGTACAATGCAATGACTGCCATAACGTCCACAGCGGCAAGCTGATCCTGCAGGATAATGATCTGTGCCTGCAATGTCACCGTGCGGATCTTTACGACACCTATTCACATCATTTTCATAAATATGCCGGTGAAGATGGAGAAGCTGTAGTATCGGAATTCGGCGACACATACCAGGTTGGAGAGGGTGCTTCCTGCATCAATTGCCATATGCCGGGAAGATATTATATGGGCGTGGATTACAGGCGGGATCACAGTTTCAGGATTCCCCGCCCCGATCTTTCGGAAGAACTGGGAACTCCCAATTCATGCACATACTGCCATGCGGATAAATCCAATCGCTGGGCCATGGACCACATGAAAAACTGGTATGGCGCGTCGTTGAAATCCAATTATGGAGCCATGGTAGCCGCCGGTATACGACTGGATGAAAACGGGTTTGAAAAGATCGCTACCATCATCAATGATGACCTTTTTCCACCCCACATACGTGCAACTGCGCTGTCTGCTATGGCTGAATTGAATGACACCGCCTACAGGAATTTATTAGCGAAACAGTGGGCTGATATTGAACCTTCGGTCCGTCATACATCCCTCAGTCAATATGACATACTATCTGTGGAAGATGCACAAAAGATTTTACCGTTATTGAATGACCCGGTAAAAGCTGTCAGGATGGATGCTGCCTACAAACTTTCTGTAATTCCCCGGGATGACATCCCCGTACATTACAGGAGCAGCCTGGATGCGGCTATAAGCGAATATCGCGAGGCCATGGAATATACCGCTGATTTTGCCACGAGCCGGCACAACCTGGGGAACTTGTATAATAACCTGGGTGAGCCGCAGAAAGCCATAGCGCAATACAAGGAGGCCATCCGTATTGATAATGCATTCTATCCTTCGAAAATAAACCTGGCCATGGCCTACAACGGACTTGGTCAGAATGACAAAGCGGAAATTATTTTCAGGGATATTCTTTCCCGACATCCTGAAGTTGTCGGGGCCGCCTATTCCTTTGGCCTGCTCCTGGCGGAGATGGAAAAATACGATGAAGCACTGCTTTACCTGGAAAAAGCTGCCAGTCAACAGCCTCAGAACCCACGTGTTTTGTTGAATTACGGCCAACTCCTGGATTTCAAGGGACAGACCGCAAAAGCACAACAGACCCTCGAAAAATCGCTCGCACTGGAACCTGATAATCCGGAGATCATGATCAGGGTAGTTGAGTTTTATCTTAAGCACGACATGTTGGGAAAAGCTAAAGAATTAACCCTTCGCTATCAGAAACTTTACCCCGAAGACAAGTCCGCGCAGGAATTACTGGATTACATTGAATCAGTGATGTCCTGAGGCTTTTTTATTTATTCACCTGCCAAATGCATTTTGCTTAATTTTACTGTTTCAATCTATTTTGCGGCCATGAAAAAGTCAGTATTATTTTTAGCCTCATTCTTCCTGGTATTTTTACTCACCGGAGATCTTACCTCGCAATCCATCGAAGGATCGGGTGCCCACTTTTGCTCTCTGAAGAAGGTGAACGGCAAGAACAGCCCTGTGCTGGTAAGAGGCCCTAATTCCCCAAAACACAGTTTTGATGTGTTGAAATACACCCTTGATATCCATCTCATGGATAATTATGCGCCGCCTTACACTCATGCCTTTGAAGGAGAGGTAGTTGTCCGCTTTCAGGTCGATTCCGCGCTGAACAGCATCGTTCTTGATGCGGATATGGCATCGCTTGAAATAAAATCAGTCGGCCTGGCCGGTCAGTCATACAGCCATGTCGGGAACCTGCTTACCGTGAACCTGGGGCAAACCTATTTGCCCGGTGAGATTGCTGAAGTAAGTATCGAATATTCACACCTCGATGTGGATGATGGCGCCTTTTATGTCAGTGATGGTTTTGTTTTCACCGATTGTGAGCCGGAAGGAGCAAGAAAATGGTTCCCCTGCTGGGATAAACCCGCTGACAAGGCTCAGCTGGAACTGTTTGCCAGTGTACCACCGGATGTCAGACTGGGTTCCAACGGCATATTGGTTGATTCGACCCTGGCAGGGATTGCACTCAACTATCACTGGAAAAGTGAAAACCCGATTGCCACCTACCTGATGGTCATCACATCCAAAAAAGACTACAACCTTTACATTCATTACTGGAACCAACCGGATGGCACGCTGGTGCCGACCAGGTATTATTACCAGGATGAAAGTCAGCAGTTCATCCAGGATCTCGCCGAAGGTCACGACCTGTTGAATGACTGGTTCGTTCAGGGCTACGGCTACTATCCGTTTGAAAAGAACGGCTATGCCACACTCAATGGTGATTTTCCCTGGGGAGGAATGGAAAACCAAACCCTGACGAGCCTGATGTATCAAGGTTGGTATGAGAGTCTCATTGCCCACGAATTTGCGCATCAGTGGTTTGGTGATATGATCAGTCCGGGTACATGGGCTGACCTTTGGCTGAATGAAGGTTTTGCCACCTGGTCCGAAGCCTTTTGGTACGAATCCTATGGTGGTTACAATGCCTATAAGAACGACATTGTGAGCAACGCAAACTTTTATAAATCAGCCAACCCGGGCTGGCCCATCTACAATCCTGCATGGGCGGAGGAAACACCACCCAAAG
>JARRQC010000167.1:0-1685 GCA_037382165.1 bacterium
CTCTACCAGTTTGCCATTACCAGCAACAAAACCAGTTATGTAACAGGAGCAAGTGCTGTGATCCTGATGAAAGAAGCACCCATGAATGTTGATTTTTCAGCAGATGAAACCGAGATTTGTGCCGGAGGCACGGTAAACTTTACCGACAACTCTTCACAGGCGGTGACCTGGGAATGGACTTTTGAAGGCGGGACCCCTTCCACCTCCCTGGAGCAAAATCCATCCGTTACTTATGAAGAACCTGGAACTTATGATGTTGAGCTCACCATAACCAACGGGGAAACGGAAATGACGGAATTGAAAAATGATTATATCATCGTACAGGAAACTCCTGAACAGGCAAATGCTCCAGAAGGTGATGAAGAAGTATGTACCGGCAATATTTATCTTTATACATGTGATGAGGTCGATTATGCCGCCAACTATGAATGGGAGCTTAGCCCCGAGGAAGCGGGAACTTTGACATGGGACCTCAATGAAGCGCAACTGGAAACCCCATCCGAATGGACCGGTGACTTCACACTGCGGGTCAGGGCTTCCAATGATTGTGGAACAGGTGCATGGTCGGAGCTTTTTTACGGCGCCATTGTGAGCAGTCCGGAGGATTATGTGGTGGAAGGCGGTGGTTCCTATTGCCTCGGAGGAGACGGTGTAGAGATAACACTGAATGGTTCGGACACGGGCGTGGATTACGAACTTTTCCTGGATAGTGATCCAACAGGAAACGTTGTAGAAGGAACCGGATCGGAGATCAGCTTTGGATTGCAGACTGATGAGGGGTATTATTCCGTGATGGCTTCCAACGACAACTGTGAACAGAATATGACCGGCCAGGTACAGGTGGTTGTGGAATACCCTCCATTGGAACCGGGCATTCCGGAAGGACCCCAGGTCATTTGTAGTGAGGAATCCAGTGACTATTCCTCAGGCGGTACAGAAGATGCTGAAACTTATACCTGGACACTGAGTCCCGAAGATGCAGGAACCCTCACCTTCGACGGACTGGATGCGAGTGTCGTTTGGAATACCGGATTTACCGGCATGGCATATCTGTCACTCTTTGGAACCAATGCATGTGGCGATGGAAACCCATCGGAAGCGCTTGAGGTATCAGTTGAAGGCACACCGATCCCTGAAGTAGATGGGGAATCACTGGCATGTGATTTTAGTACGGAAGTCTACGCCGTGGAAGAGCATGAAGGAAGCCTGTATACCTGGTCTGTCACTGGCGGTGATATTACCGAAGGACAGGATACCTACTCTATTACAGTAGCCTGGGGCGGTGTCGGTACCGGAACCGTTGAAGTGACCGAGGAAACGGTCAACGGATGTGTGGGAAGTTCCGAAACATTCACGGTAACCATTGACGATTGCACCGGGATGAACGAAAAGATCCTGCAAGGAGAGGTGAAACTCTACCCAAATCCCGCGGAAGAGCAGATCAATCTCGGACTGTCGCTTTCTGATGGATCAGTTGTCCATGTAAGAATATTCAACATCATGGGCCAGCTTGAACATGATGAGCAAGTCAATGGAAAGTCAAATCTTCAGGTCATTCCGTTCAGTATTGTCAGCTATTCGCCAGGACTGCATTTCATCAAGGTAACCTCTGAAAACCAGGTGATCTGGCAGGGTGGGTTCATCAAGAGATAAAGCAGCCACCGGAAATAATAAGTCAAGCCAAC
>JARRQC010000167.1:1690-7287 GCA_037382165.1 bacterium
TTTTTGGATAAAATCAGTTCCCTATTCTATGCTGTATTCTCCACTTGTGTATCGCCTGCAATGGAAAAGATTAGTGGTATTTGACCGTATTTCGTCCCCGTTCACCGACAAACCTCCGCAACTGACCGATTTTTGATTTACTTGAGCAGGCTGCTGTAGTAGTTTTGAATCATGAAACTTAAAAAACATCGTATCATGAAACCTCACAATTATATAATCACTGCTTTAATAATCCTTTCTCTTGCAATTTCATCTGGTCTGTCGGCACATCCTTTTAACAATTCAGACGAAAAATATATTGATGACATACCTTTTGATACAGAAGAGATTTCTGAGCAGGTATTTATTACAAATACAGCACTTTCCATACAGTTTGAAGAAGAATCCTATATAGAAGATATACCTTTTGACACACAGTTGATCACCGAAAGAGCCGAAGACAGTATTTTCCTTGCTTCTGCCGTTGATTTTGAAGAAGAACCCTATATTGACGATATCCCTTTCGATACCTTTCGGGTGGCTGAAAAGGTTTGGATCTCCGAAACATTTGTTCAGGACATTGAGATGGAAGAGGAGCCCTATATCGATGATATTCCTTTTGATACAAGGAAAGTAATTTCAAGGTATTTGTCTCAGAGGATAACCGGCCAGTTCAGGGTTGCCGGTTTGGTCAGTGTCATTTTCTAACCCACCAGTTGCATTTCCGATAATTGGCGATAACGTCCGTTATCCCTGGCAAGCAGCTCATAATGCGTACCTTCTTCCACAATTTTTCCACCATCGATAACAAGGATCTTATCGGCATTGATGATCGTGGATAGCCTGTGAGCGATCACAAGGGATGTTCTCCCTTCCATCAGTTTCTCCAATGCCTGCTGCACCAGTTTTTCCGATTCGCTGTCGAGGGAAGAGGTAGCTTCATCCAACAGCAGTATCCGCGGATTCTTCAGGACTGCCCTGGCGATGGCAATGCGTTGCCGCTGACCACCCGACAGCTGAATACCCCGCTCGCCCACCACGGTATCGTATCCATCGGGGAACGCACGTATAAAATCATCTGCATTGGCTTTTTTTGCCGCCTCCATAATTTGCTCCATATCCGCCCTGGTATCCCCGTAGGCGATATTTTCGCGGATGGTACCACCAAACAATAAAACATCCTGCGGTACGATGGCCATCTGGTGACGGATAGCTGACAGGGTGTATGCTGTGGCAGGTTTTCCGTCGAAAAACAGGGTTCCTTTATCCGGTTGATAGAATTGCATTATCAACTGTATGATCGTGGATTTTCCCGCACCGCTGGGCCCAACCAGCGCAACCTGTTCGCCCTTGTTAATTGTAAAGCTTATACCTTTCAAAACCTCAACATCCTTCCTTGAGGGATAACAAAATGTTACCTGATCGAATCCGATAGATCCGCTGAAATCAGGTAATTTCGATGGAGCGGAGGTGCTTACATTCTCCTTTTGAATGTCTAGTATTTCAAAAAGGTCTTCGGTCGCTCCTATGGTTTTCTGGATGTTGGTATACACCCCGGCAAGCCCTCCCACCGATCCGCCGATAAATACCGCATACAACAGGAATTCCGCCAGCTGGTTTTCCTGTAGCTCTCCATTGTGGATCATACCTACGGCAAACCATATCACTGCTACGATGGCTCCGAAAATGCCCACGATAATGAAAGAAGCGAAAGATCCCCTGTAAATCCCTCCTTTGATGGCCGTTCGTGCGACACTATCTGTCATCTTCCGGTAGCGGCCAATCTCAAACCACTCGTTCACAAAAGCCTTGACGGTCTGAATGCCCTGTAACGTCTCCTCAACAATGGTATTGCTGTCGGCAATTTCTTCCTGTACCTTTTTCGCATACCTTCTGATAAATCTCCCGAAGAATACAGCGGCCAGCATCAGGGTAGGTACAACAGCAATAATGAAAAGGGTAAGTTTCACAGAAGTGACAGCCAGGATGATTATGCCGCCAAGCACCATGGCCATCTGCCGGAAGAACTGTGCCAGGGTTGTGGTCATCGTCTCCTGTATCTGGGCTGTATCTGAAGAAATGCGGCTGTTCAGTTCTCCAACCCTTTTTTCTGAAAAGAAAGACATGGGCAGTTGGATTAGCTGGCTGTATACATCTTGTCGTATATGGGCAAGCGATTTTTCGGTTACCTGGACAAAAGTGACGATTCGGAAAAAGGAGGCTACCGCCTGTATGCCCAGTACAAAAATGAGCAGCCATAGATTGTTGGACAGGTTTTCCGGTGTGGAAGCCATCAGCATGGAAAGCAATTTAGGGAACGCCAGAGCCGCCAGCGACGTGATGACCAGGAAGATAAAACCGAGGGAAAACAGGAACCAGAAGGGTTTGATATAGGCAAATAACCGCAAAGCCTTTTTCATATCCTTCCAGTGTACTTTCTTCTTATTGTTTTCTTCGGCCATGGTGCAAAATTCGGTTATTTTGTGGAGATGTTGTCATTCGGGGTGTTTGGTTATTGGTCATTCATTGTCATTGGTGATTATTCGATAGTCATTCATGGTCATTGGGCTTTGTCCTCCGTCTCCGGTCCCCTTCCCTAATCGCGATGCATCACTCATCATTCATCCTTCCATCACCCCCATGCCAAACAGTGCATAATCATACCTGACCGGGTCTTCGGGATCGAATGTTCGGAGGTTGGCCGTCAGCTCTTCAACGGCTTTCCAGTCATTTTGTTTGCGGGTCAACAAACCCAGTTTGCGGGCCACCCTGCCGGAATGGATATCCAGCGGGCACATCAGGGCAGAGGATGGTATGGATTTCCAAAGGCCAAAATCAACACCTTTGTCGTCTTTGCGGACCATCCAGCGAAGGAACATATTGATCCGTTTGGCTGCGGACCCAGTGGCAGGATTCGCAAGATGCTTTTCAGAGCGTGACAGGTGCGGATATTTCAGCAAACCTTCGCGCAGGGACACAATGGCATCCCTGACCATTTTCTGATTTTGAAATCCAGTCGCAGCAAGCCCTTCGAGGCCAATTTTCTTTTGGTAAATGTTGCGCAGGGCCTCCAGAATGAAAAGGAGATCATCTGCATGGAAGGTACGGTAATAAAATCCAGAAATCCTCTTCAATTCAAAGGATCCGGCATACATGACAAAATCATAGGGTTGGTACTCCATCCTGTCCATAAGATCAGATGCACTCCTGACGATAATATCCCTTCTGCCCCAGGAGATCAGGGCTGTCAGGAACCCTGAGATTTCGATATCCTCCTTTCGGGAAAAACGATGGGGTATGCTGACGGGGTCACCCTCGATGAACCCGCGGTGATTATATCGCTTTACCTTGCCATTCAGGAATTCCTCTAGCGTTTTCAATAGCTTCTGAATTATATTGGGTAATGCATAAGTCGTAAAGAATATTCTTTTACTATTCAAAAGAAAACACTACGTATGTTTTCATGTAAAATATTGATATACAAATTTATAAATGGTATTGTATAGTTAAAGTATATATGAATCAGAGAGTTGTATATTTTTTGTGACTGCTGTATTTAAGCTGCAGACAAAATATGTGCTTTTTTTGTGCTTGAAAAATAATATAGATGAAGTGACTATTGATAACTAAAGATAGATTGAGCAAAAAAATGTTAATAAAATCATAAAAAAGCACCATTCGCTCAAATTTGTTGTAACTTAACTAAAAAATTGCCCTACGCTTGTTTTGCCTTTGAAAAGTGTCATAGTTTTAACATGGGAAATAAGCTTCAAATAAGAGCCGTTTATGGCTTTGAAACCAAATTTTCAAGTTCCTTTATCAGACTTATCCAAAATTATTTTAAAAATTAACCAATATTCAATAACAAATTTCAAAATCATGAAAAAATTTCTTTGGATGTTTATAGCAGTTGCTTTTCTCTTCACTGCTTGTGAAAAAGAAGAGACGATGGTCAATCCGGAATCCGAAGCAGGATTTCAGAAAGACGCATGTATAATCTCTACCAAAATGATTGCCGGAGGTGGTAAATATGACGAAAAATGTTCAGGTGAGCATGTCGGTAATATCACAGTTGAGGAAGATGCCGATGGCAATGTCATCGTTACCTATGAGATTACCGTTTCGCCCTGGAAGATTGATGCTACCCATCTTTACATAGGTGAAGAAGATGGGATTCCTTCAGGTAAAAAAGGAAATCCTAAAATTGGAAATTTTCCTTATAAAATGGAACATGATCCAGGTGTTACCACCTATACTTACAGCATTCCTGCTGAGGATGTTCCCGAAGATTATGTGATCGCTGCCCATGCGGATGTAAGTATTGATCCGTTGGATTGCTTTAGCAAAAGTCTCCCGGCTACAGCCACTGTTAGCCTGACGCACCCGGGTGCTGCAAGCTATTTTGATATTCAGTTGAGCAATGCCGGTGATTTTAATGGTACGTACGCCGCATGGTGTATTGACGTGGGCCACTCAATAGCTTCGAATGACGGAACAGAATACACAGTCGATATATTTAGTACATATGGTGGATTAGTTGATTTCCTGTCAGAGGGTGATGATCCAAATATTGATTTTCCGGAAAAACTGCCGATCATCAACTGGATCATTAACCAGGGATTTGTAGGTACCGCCAGCGTATGTGGTGGCAACTTTACCATGGGAGATGTTCAGCGGGCGATCTGGGAGATCATTGATGTCACTCCTGATGTAGAGTATGGGCTGGGTGCATGGTCTGAATGCCGTGTAGCTGAGATCCTGGCTGCCGTTGAAGCTGCAGGGACTGAAGCATCAGAATTTGTTCCCTTAGCCGGCGGTTTCGGTGCCGCTGCTTTTGTACCGGAAGGCAATGCACAGGTGATGGCCGTGACCTTTTCTTTTGATTGTGAGGCAGCCGATGAAACCGCATGGGGTTTTGGTTATTGCGCAGATTGCGAATCAGTAGGCGATTGCCACGATGGCGAAACCGGTGTTGCAGATGGTATCTCATTTACCGAATCAACAGAATATTATGGTGGAAGCGCTTGGGGCTGGTATTTTTACGGATGTGATTTTCCCAATTAGTGAAAGTTCCCAAGGAACAATATAAACTTTGAAAAAGGCTGTCCGTTTCGGGCAGCCTTTTTTGTTTCAGTTACATAAAAAAACTCAACTGTAAATTTGAGTACCCCATCTAAGAACGCAATTTCGTACTTTCGTTCTGTTACTATCCCGATCATAATTATATTTTATCAGATACTGAATGCAGTCTTTACAAAACCCTGATTATATCAGGCAGTACAACAAAACAGGCTATACCATCATCCGCGATTTTTTTACTAAGGATGAGATTGCAGAAATAGCCGAAGCCAGCGACAGGATTAAAGCGGAAGGTTTGAAACATGCTGCCAGCTTCCGGCACAAGAACCTGCTCTACCTGATCCAGCCCGATCCGAACCTGGGCAAAGTGCTCCGCTTCTGCCAGTGGCCTTCCTATCATCATCCGGTGATGGAGAAATACAGGACGGATGAAAGGTTCCTTAAATGGCTGCAACCCCTGTTAGGAGATAATATCAAACAGATCATCAACCAGATCATCTGGAAGACACCAGGAGCTCGACAGACAACTTACGGTTTCC
>JARRQC010000168.1:0-6213 GCA_037382165.1 bacterium
GCCAGCATCATGCCGAAGATGGCCGCAACATTTGGTATGCCCATAGGTGAATTTTTCAGCATCGCACTCGATAATTTGTTTTTGTAATCGCTGCATTCCTCTTTCTCACCATTGCATTCTGCCTAAAATTCATTAAATTAGCAGGAATGTTAATTATTTTCAACCCATAAAATCAAAATACGATGGCAGAAAGTGTTTATAAAATTATCGAACTGGTGGGTACCAGCACCGAATCATGGGAAAAAGCCGCTGCAGCTGCAGTAATGAGGGCTTCTAAAACTTTGAGGGATATTCGTGTTGCGGAAATTTCACAGTTGGACATGAATATTGGTAAGGATGGGAATATCGAATCCTATCGTGCGAAGGTAAAGTTGTCTTTCAAATTTGAAGATCCGCTGACCGCATAAGTCCGTGATGCTACGGTATTGCATGAGGTAGGTTACCAGTAATAAAAGCTTTAGGTGGGATGCCGTGTGAATAGGTCTCAACCCTTATCGGTTGACTTGTCCATCAGTGATCTTACTTCGGATAACATTTCGCGGGTTCGCTTTAGTGTGTTGATCACTTCCAGCTTATCCAGGGAATCATGCTTCTTTTGTTTCGCCATATAGTCCCTGGCACCCTGGATCGTCATGCCCTTTTCTTTGACCAGGTGGTAGATGATCTCAAAATTGTCTACATCACATTGTAGCGGGCTGCTACATCACCTATCTTGAAGTACAGCTTTTCACCCATAGCTGCAAAGGTAATTAATCGAGTGACTGGTTCGGTAATTTCGACAGTTCAAGCAACTGCTCGTATTCTTCCGGTGTGAGGTCGTTGAAGAAATAATAGATAGGGTTTACCGCCCGCCCGTCTTTTCTCACCTCATAATGGAGGTGCGGGGCAGTGGACTTTCCGGTGTTGCCAATGGTAGCGATGAGCTGCCCGCGTTTTACCACCTCACCCTTCTTTACTTTGAAGTCTTTGATATGGGCATAAAAGGTGATGTAACCGTAACCATGGTCAATTTCGATCTGGTTACCGTAACCCTTACGTGATCTTCTGACCTTGACCACTTTGCCTTCACCCGGTGCATAAATCGGCGTGCCCTGGGGTGCGCTGAAATCAACACCACGGTGGAATTTCTGTACTTTGTAAATGGGGTCGGGACGGTAACCGTAAAAAGAGGAAAGCCTTTTCAGATCGAGGTTGCGGACCGGCTGAATGGCAGGAATGCTGGCCAGCATCTTTTCCTTTTCCAATGCCATCTCATACACTTCATCGAACGATTTGGATTGTACATAAAGCTGACTGGCAATCATGTCAAGCTTCCTGGCTGTTGTGATCATCAGTTCGCTGTTGTTAAACCCTTCCAGTTTAGCATAACGGTCGATACCTCCATAGCCGGCTTTTCTGACACTCTTTGGGATCGGTTCCGCTTCAAAGATCACACGGTAGATGTTATCATCCCGCTCCGACAGCTCATTCACCAGCTTCTGCATCTGGTCAAGGCGGTCGTTCATGATTTCATACTGCAATTCATACTGAGCGATCTCCCGCTTCAGCATCCGCTCCTTTGGTGAGCTCAGGAATGTGTAAGCAAGAAAGATGATCAATGCGGAAAAAGCCAGTGCCGTGACAAGAAACAACAGGGTCTTGACGATCTTTTGACCCGTTGTCAGACGGTGCTCCTCGTAAGCAAGGGTCTTGGTGTTGAATGTGTATCTTGTCTTGGCCATAAAAACAGCTTCTGCGGGCAAAAGTAATTAAATGAATTAAATTTGCACTCTTAAATTATGATAAAACTGCAGTTTTTGCTGCGTAACTAATTGTAAATGAATTCATCAGAAATCCGGCGATCATTCCTCGACTTTTTCAGTAGCAAACAGCATAAGATTGTCCCGTCGGCCCCCATGGTCATCAAGGATGATCCCACGCTGATGTTCACCAATGCAGGAATGAACCAGTTCAAGGATATGTTCCTGGGAAATGTGCCTGTAAAGCATCACCGGGTAGCTGATACACAGAAATGTCTGCGTGTTTCGGGAAAACATAACGACCTGGAAGAAGTGGGACACGATACCTATCACCATACCATGTTTGAAATGCTCGGCAACTGGTCTTTCGGGGATTATTTTAAGAAAGAGGCCATTGAATGGGCATGGGAATTATTTACCACCATCTATAAGATCCCGAAAGAAGATCTGTATGCCAGTGTTTTTCAAGGTGATGAATCTGACGGGCTGCCACCGGATGAGGAGAGTTACCAATATTGGAAAGCACATCTTCCCGAAGAGCAGATCCTGTGGGGTTCTAAAAAGGATAACTTCTGGGAGATGGGAGATACCGGGCCTTGCGGTCCATGCTCTGAGATCCATGTTGACATTCGCACAGCAGAGGAAAAACGGAAAGTGCCCGGCAAGGAGCTGGTCAACATGGATCATCCAGAGGTGATCGAAGTGTGGAACCTGGTGTTTATTGAATTCAACCGCCTGAAGGACAACAGCCTGAAGCAACTTTCGGCCAGGCATGTGGATACAGGCATGGGCTTTGAACGGCTGGCGATGGTTTTGCAAAACGTCAGGTCGAATTACGATACCGACATTTTTACGCCCATCATCAGTAAAATCGCCGGGATGGCCGGTGTAGCCTATAAGAAAGATAAGGATAAAGATATCGCCATGCGTGTGATTGCTGACCACCTGCGTGCAGTCTCCTTTTCCATCGCGGACGGGCAGTTGCCTTCCAATACCGGGGCAGGCTATGTTATCCGCAGGATTTTGCGTCGTGCATTACGTTATGGATTTACTTTCCTCAGTTTTGAGGAGCCCGTCATTTACAAGCTTGTACCGGTGCTGGTAAAACAGATGGGAGATGCTTTCCCCGAACTCGTTTCCCAGCAGGAACTTATTGAAAACGCGATCAGGGAAGAAGAAACGGCCTTTTTGCGTACCCTTTCTCAGGGAATAAAACGATTTGACCAGTATCTTCAGGCACATCCTGACAAGAAAGAAATCGACGGCCATTTTGCTTTCGAGTTGTTTGACACTTTCGGATTTCCCATTGACCTCACCCAGCTGATGGCACGTGAGAAGGGTTATACAGTGGATATGGAAGGTTATCAGAAGGGGCTCGCTGAACAGAAGGAAAGGTCCAGGGAGGCAGCAGCGGTGGAAGCCGGTGACTGGATTGTACTGGATGATGAAACCAAATCGGAATTTGTTGGTTACGACTACCTTGAGGCCGAGGCCAGGATATTGAAATACAGGAAAGTTATATCCAAAAAGAAAACGGTTTTCGAGATCATCCTTGACCAGACACCCTTTTATGCAGAGTCGGGAGGGCAGGTTGGTGACCGGGGGGTAATTCAGTCGGAGATACAGACACTCCAAGTTATAGATACCAAAAAGGAAAACAACATCCATGTGCATATCCTGGCAGAAGAGCCCGCGGATCCATCAGCTTTATATCACGCCAGGGTGGACAGCGCATTACGTTTGCGCACGGTGAACAACCACAGCGCCACCCACCTCATGCATGCCGCTTTGCGCAGGGTGCTTGGAACACACGTCGAACAAAGGGGGTCGCTGGTTGACCCGGACAGGCTACGGTTTGATTTCTCCCATTTTGGTAAGATGACCGATGAAGAGATCCGGAAGGTGGAAGACATCGTTAACCAGAAGATCCGCGATAATATCCCCCGTGATACAAAAATGGAAGTCCCCATGGCTGAAGCACTTGAAATGGGAGCTATGGCCCTGTTTGGAGAGAAGTACGGCGAAAGGGTCAGGGTGATTACTTTCGACCCGGATTATTCTGTGGAACTGTGCGGTGGAACACATGTCGAGGCCACCGGGCAGATCGGGCTCTTCAAGATAACGGGTGAATCGGCCATCGCTGCCGGTGTGCGTCGTGTGGAAGCCGTTACCGGAAAACTGGCCGAGGAATTTGTCAATGAACAGCTCACCGAACTCAACGGGATCAGGGAGCAGTATAAGAACAACAAAAACGTTTTGCAGGCCGTTATCCATACTTTGGAAGAAAATAAGCGGCTGGAGAAAATACTTGAAAAGCTCCGGAAGGAGAAGGCATTACAGATATCCGATACGCTCTTTCAACAGGCCGACAGGGTAGGGGATATCCAATTTATCGCTCAAGAAGTCGACCTTGATATCAACCAGGCGAAGGACCTGTCCTACAAATTGCGTCAGATGGGAGAGCAGGTATTTGTCATCCTGGGACTGGAGAGCAATGGCAAGGTCAACCTTGTGGTCTCCCTTTCAGATGAACTGGTAAAAAAAGGCTACCATGCCGGAAATATCATCCGGGAAGCCGCGAAAAAGATACAGGGCGGCGGCGGCGGACAACCCCACATGGCGACTGCCGGTGGTAAGGATATAAAAGGACTTTCCGACGCTTTTGATACCGCCAGGGAAATGCTGAAGGCATAGAGATATAGCGATTGAGCGATGTAGACGATTTAACGATGTAACGATGTAGCGAAGTTTATGACGCCCATACTCCGCTAAACTATTTCATTCGGGATAAGATTTTCCAGATCCTTTCAAGCCCTTCCTGTCGTGCTTTCTTATTGGCCTCAGAAGCATCCTTAGCTTCACCGGCCCTGAAAAAACCATGTCCCGCGCCTTCATAGATCACAGGCTCATAAAATTTGCCATAGGTTTCCATCCATTTTTTGGAATTGTCGATAGTGGCATTCACCCGGTTATCGTTTCCTCCATAAAAACCGTAAACCGGTACTTCTATTTGTTGATAGGCCTCTCCCGCTTCCGGGCCACTGCCATAGCAGACGAGTGCAGCCTCTATCTCCTGGTTGTTGGTGGCAAAGCGAAAACTTTGACTTCCACCCCAGCAGAAGCCAATGACAGCAATTTTTCCGTTCCCGGAAGGTATGTTCATAGCGTAATCGGCAAAAGCATTGAGATCGGCAGTCACCTGGTCCGGATCGAGTGCATATATCGCGGTGCGGGCTGCATCGGAATTTTCAAAGGCAGATGTGCCTCCGCCTTCCGGTCCTGCACCGGAAAGCAGATCGGGAGCCAGGGCGATGTAACCTGCCTCGGCAATCTGATCCGCCATGCTTCGTGCCCAGTCGTTCAGCCCCCGGTTCTCATGGATCACAATCACCACAGGTACATTTTCCGATACTTCCGGAAAGACCAGGAAACCCTTTACAATTCTGTCACCATAGCTGATATCTACCCACTCATGGTGCCTGGGCGAATGCTCCAGTCGCTGCAGTGGATCCTGGGCGTGGAGGGTAAGCGTGAGGAACAGTAATAGAATAAACAGGACTCTCATAGTGAAGTGATTTTGATGGGTTTAAATATAAGCCTAATTTCCAGATTGATGAAAAGTTGTATGATTGACAGGAAGTCGAACTAAAAGAGTGCAGTCATTCCAAGGGGACACGACGAAGCAATCCAATCTGAAAAAGAAAAAAGTGTCCTGATTACTTGTCAAAACTCACCTTCCCCGTATGAATATCATACATCCCCCCGACAATATCAATCTCTCCGCTGTCGTACATTTCACGAAGAACAGTACTTCTGCTTTTGATATTTTCAATGGTCATCGCGACATTCTTGTCAGCAACTTTCTGGACAAATTCCTTATTGGACGAATTCCTGTTGTCTTTGATATCTGTCACCGAGTCAATGGCCGGTTTGATCTTCTGCAGCATACCGGTCAGGTTACCGAGTTCCACATTATCACATGCTCCTTTGACTGCACCGCAATGGGTATGCCCCAAAACCAGGATCAGTTTTGATCCGGCTACCTTACAGGCGAATTCCAAACTGCCCAGGATATCATCATTAACGAAATTTCCCGCGATACGTGTGTTGAAAAGGTCGCCGATGCCCTGGTCAAAAATGACTTCCGCCGGAACACGTGAATCAATACATCCCAGGATGGCGGCAAAGGGAAACTGACCGGTTGCCGTATCATTGACTTGCGAGAGCAGGTCCCTTGCTATTTGTTTCTTGCTCAGGAAGCGCTGGTTTCCCTCCTTGAGCAGCTGCAGTGCGACAGAAGGTGACATTTCCGACTGGGTTTCTTTTGTTTGCGTTTTACTGTTTAAATCGGTTACATTCATGGTAATTGATGTTATTAAAGTTTACTAAAAAGGCTCTTCTTTGGTGCCAATTTAAAGAATTCAATGTAGCTCGGCGGGTTCTCAACCGTTCCGCGTTCTGAGATTAATTTCAC
>JARRQC010000169.1:0-5563 GCA_037382165.1 bacterium
TCTGTATAATCACATTGTGACTTAAGCTGTTTTCGTTTGCACGATCGAAAAGGTAATGGGTAAGAACCCGGGTAGCCGGATCAAACCTGAAGACACCTTCCACCGAACTCAACCATAATTCACCACTTTTACCTTCAGTGATGCCCCGGATCCAATTTGATTCGGTACTATCATATGTCCTATGGGGAATTTCAATGTTGGTGAATTGAGCTGTTTTTTTATTGTAACGGGAAAAACCATTTACACCGAATGTCCATATTCTTCCTGCTGAATCTTCATATACACCTAAAAGATCATCATTTAGCAATGAATTGGGATCATTTTCATCATGGGCATACTGTTTGAACTTCCCCTGTTCTTTATCGGTGATCTCGATAAGGCCACCGCCGAGAGTGGCCACCCAGATGGTCCCTTCCCGGTCTTCCATCATCGATCTGACCGGTTTACCTACAAAACTTTCGGGATCTGATGGATCATTCCTGAAATGAACAAATGTTTCGGTTTCCTTATCAAACCTGCTGAGTGCATAATCATCCCTGAATTCACCCGAGCAAACCCAGAATACCCCAGCCCGATCCATGAACCCACCAGTAAGATTAGAACCAAAGACACCTTTTTCAGGATTCACAGTATCTTTTCCGAAAGAAAGGAATGTTTCCGTTTTCTTATCAAAACGCAACAGATCCTGTTCATTGCGGATCCAGAAATAATGACCATCCTGTATCATCATAAGTGCATTACCAGAAGAAGGAAGATCGCTATAATTGTCAAAGACCTCTGGAATATAATTGGTGAACGTCTGATTAGCGCGGTTATATTTGCTTATCCCTAGTTGAGTGCAAAACCACATGGTTCCGTCAGGTTCTTCCAAAATTTTATAGATCCAGTCATTGATTAAAGCCCGGGGGTTTTTAGGATCGGCATTGAATACATTAACCTCGTAGCCATCATACAGGTTCAGCCCCAATTGTGTGCCAATCCAGATAAAACCGTACTTATCCTGGTGTATGCATTGAGCATATCCAGTGGAAAGGCCTTCTTCAGCACCCATCCTGTCAAAGCGCGTTGTTTTGTCCAGTTCGTAGATATATTGGGCAAATCCTGCATGGGTGAGAAGATTCAGCAACAGGACAAACACCAATATATGATGGGGTTTCATTCGATGTTCTGGTTTTAAGGCTGTCTAAAGATAATAAAAGAGTTGAAGGACAGGAAAAAGCCGTAAAATTGATGTTGAGGGAGAAAGTTCGATCAAGGTTCCATAAAACAGAGCAGAGTTCGCTTCACCGTCATTAAGGCATGTACCCTGAAGGCAAAGTACTTCATGGCAACACTTCACGACGGCAATGTATCAAAAGGTGATGTTAACATGGTTCTGTCACCTTTTTTATTCTGAAACCGGGCAGAGGGGAAAGACAAATACTGCAACCTCAAGACATTAACGCTCCTGTTGAGGGGAAACTTGTTGCAAATCAGGCTGCAATAAACAACAAAACGGTTTTATACCTGCCCCCCCAATTGACCTACCGGAGCTAAATTGGATATATTCAACCAGTTATACTGAAGCGTAATTTATTATTTTTAACATTCAATTGATTAAGGAATTGAGATGAGGTTCAGAATAATGGACTTCAAGGGAGTAAGATTCGATAAATATAAAATGCAGTTTTATAAAGTACGAAACAAATTCATAAACAAACACTTAATATTAAAAAACAAATCACATGAAAAAACTATTACTAATCGCTGTCCTGTTTCTTTTTTATAGTGTGAGCGGGCAGGAAAGCCCGGAGACAAAAGAGGACAAACAAATGTTTGCCAAAACAAACAAGGACTGGTGGCCGAACCAGCTGGACCTGAGTGTACTTCGACAAAACTCACCTGTTTCTGATCCCATGGGAGAAGACTTCGATTATGCGGAGGCCTTTAACAGCCTAGATTATGAAGCTTTAAAAAAAGACCTGGCGGATCTGATGACAAGTTCGCAGGACTGGTGGCCTGCAGATTGGGGACACTACGGGGGATTAATGATCCGGATGGCGTGGCACAGTGCCGGAACGTACCGCATGGGAGACGGCCGGGGTGGTGCCCGGGACGGACAACAGCGGTTTGCACCGGTCAACAGCTGGCCGGATAATGTTAACCTGGATAAAGCCAGAAGGCTTCTCTGGCCCATCAAACAGAAATACGGCAGTAAGATATCCTGGGCCGACCTGATGATACTCGCAGGAAACGTAGCCCTGGAATCCATGGGATTCCAAACACTGGGATTTGGAGGAGGAAGGGCAGATGTCTGGGAGCCGGAAGGCAACATTTACTGGGGCCCTGAAAGCAAATGGCTGGACGATCAGCGTTATTCCGGAGACCGTGATCTCGAGAAGCCACTGGCCGCTGTTCAGATGGGACTCATTTATGTAAACCCGGAAGGACCGAACGGCAATCCGGATCCTGTCGCGGCTGCTATCGATATCCGCGAGACTTTCGCCCGGATGGGGATGAATGATGAAGAAACCGTAGCGCTGATAGCCGGGGGACACACCCTGGGTAAAACACATGGCGCAGGACCCGCTTCCCATGTGGGTCCCGAACCTGAAGCGGCAGACATCGAAGAACAGGGGCTCGGCTGGAAAAGCGATTATAAGTCCGGAAAAGGTGAAGATGCCATCACCTCCGGCCTGGAAGTCATCTGGACCCCTACGCCTACCTCCTGGAGTCATGCCTTCTTCAGCATGCTGTTCAACTTTGAGTGGGAATTAACCAAAAGTCCGGCAGGGGCTTACCAATGGGTTGCCAAAGATGCACCACCCATGTATCCTGATGCTTTTGATTCGACAAAATTCCATCAACCGACCATGCTTACAACGGATCTTTCCCTGCGGTTTGACCCGGTGTATGAGAAGATATCCCGAAGATTTCTTGAAAATCCGCTGGAATTCGACAAAGCTTTTGCCCATGCCTGGTTTAAGCTTACCCACCGTGACATGGGGCCTCATTCCCTGTATCTTGGTCCCGAAGTCCCCGAAGAGGATTTTATCTGGCAGGATCCTATCCCGGAAGCCGATTATGAATTGATCAATGACCAGGATATTGAAGACCTGAAATCTAAGATCCTGGAATCAGGATTGACAATTCCGGAACTGGTTAGCACTTCCTGGGCTTCCGCCTCAACATTTCGGGGTTCTGATTTCAAAGGCGGTGCCAACGGTGCACGCATACGGCTTGAACCGCAACGCAATTGGGAGGTGAACAATCCGAGCCAACTGGATAAGGTTTTAAAAGAATTGGAGAAGATCCAGAAGGATTTCAATTCGAAAGCGGGAGACAAGAAAGTATCCATGGCGGACCTGATCGTGTTGGGGGGATCCGCGGCCATTGAAAAAGCAGCCAAAGATGGCGGCTATGAAATTGAGGTGCCATTTACACCCGGACGGACGGATGCCTCGCAGGAGCAAACGGATATCACGTCCATGTCCGTGCTGGAACCTATGGCGGATGGTTTCCGCAATTACAAACAGGGCCAGTACACTTTTACTACGGAAGAACTCCTGGTAGATAAAGCCCAGTTGCTCACCTTAACCCCTCCCGAATTGACCGTCGTTGAGGGACGTATGCGTGCACTGGATGCCAATTACGATCATTCGAAGCATGGTGTATTCACCTCGCAGCCGGGTACACTCAGCAATGATTTCTTTGTCAACCTGCTGGACATGTCCACCGTGTGGAAAGCAACTTCGGATGATAAGGAAGCTTTTGAAGGCAGGGACAGGAAAACAGGTGAGCTGAAGTGGACAGCTACCCGCGCGGACCTTATTTTTGGTTCCAATTCCGAACTCAGGGCACTGGCGGAGGTATATGCCAGCGATGATGCAGGGGAAAAGTTTGTAAACGATTTCGTCGCCGCCTGGACCAAAGTGATGGAGCTTGACCGTTTTGACCTGAAATAAGATGAATCTCCTGGCAGTGCGTTACGGGGTATCAATGGGAATACTTTTAACGCCCTGCGGGGTGGGGAATCAAATCCTCATCCGTCTGCTGGCGGATTAAACAATTAGCAAAAATGGATAAAGCCGGTCTTTGGGCCGGCTTTATTTTTTTCCAGTTGGTTAGTAAAGTCCAACCCAAATAATCTGGCTAGGAGCACCAATTGGATAAGTTCCGGAGGGCTTTCATTTAGGAATACAAAGTAAAAACGGCAAGTGAAAAATCGTTCCACTTACCGTTAATCACTGTTAGGGCTTTCTTATATTAATTGGTATGCCGCTGGTAATAGGCCAGTCCAAAAGGGTTGGTACCGACCATGAGGGTCGTACTGAACGTCAATCCCTTTTGAGGACCGATGTTGAAAACGGAAACCGTATTGGCAGTTCCTCCTGAATGTGTCACAAATAGTTTGGAGGTCTTCTTATTGATCACCAGGTTATGGGGTATGGGATTCGTCGCCGCAGGGGTGCCGATTACCTCATCTTTGATGGCATCGATAGCATAGATCTGGCCACCCGGAAGGTTGGTGACAAAAATATTGTTCTGGTTGTGGGTGCCATATATCCCATGCGCCCCGGGATATGCATCGTCATCCAGCACGCCCAGGTCGGTGCCGTCAAGTACAAATACGTTGCCTGACTGACAGGGCACATACAGTTTGTCCTTCCGGAAGAGGTGGTAGAGGTGCGGATCTTTGCCCACTTCCTGCTCCCCGGTCTTCTGGAACGTGGCCGTTGAATACATAAATACCTGGTCCGGGTCATCGCCCTCATTCAGCGTAGTGATATAGGCCCTGGAGCCGTCATCGGTCACGAAGACATCATGCGGTTTGGCTCCGACAGCAATGGTTGCGATTACGCTGTTTGAGTTCAGATCAATGACAGATGTGGTTTGATCGACATCGTTATTTACCCACAACTGTTCACCGTTTCCGCCGGCCCACATGTGGAAGACGCCGTTTCCAACATCAATCGAACTTTCCACTTCGCGGGCAGCCGGATCAATGACATGCACCTGGTTCTGCGCCCTGTCACCCACATAGATCCTGTCCGTGGCGGCTACATACACCACGTACATGGGTTCGGAACCATCGATGGATAACGTTTCGAGTACATTTTCTGAAATGGCATCGATAAAACTGATGCTGCCGTCACCCCTGTTGGCGACAACTACCATTTCTTCCTTCTGGGGTCCTTGTTTTGACTTGAATGATCCCTGTCCGAATTCATCGGAACGCTTTTGACAGGAGACGATCACGACCGCCAGACTGATCATCAAACCGATGAGAAGAACAGGATTTTTTATTTGTTGAATGTTTATTTTCATTTTTTTAGTATTTAATTGATTGATACATTAGAGATTTGATTGCCGTCAATGCAGACTTGCCTCCTTTCTTTTGTTTTAAGCATTGCCGGGGTTAAATAATGGTTATGATTTATGATTGAGATGACATTTTACTTAGAAATCTATCGGTTGAAGTCAGATTATACATATCATTTTGTCGGATTTCCGGCTGTTTTCTTACATCTTTCCCCGGTGCGGGCATCCAGAAGTAATTATGCAGGAAGTATATGAATAGTTG
>JARRQC010000170.1:0-13679 GCA_037382165.1 bacterium
CAAAGCAGAAGCCAAGGAGGAAGAGCCCAAAGCAGAAGCCAAGGCTGAAGAACCCAAAGCAGAAGCCAAGGAGGAAGAGCCCAAAGCAGAAGCCAAGGCTGAAGAACCCAAAGCAGAAGCCAAGGAAGAAGAAACTGAAGCTAAGGAAGATACATCAAAGACTAAAAAAGAAGAAAAGTAGTCTTTACAGCATCATAAATTTAGAAAAGGTCTGGCTTAAACGTCGGGCCTTTTTTTAATTTTGAGGGGATGAATCCATTCAACGACTATTACTTCCTGGGAAAGATCATCAGGCCGCATGGTTTTGATGGCAAAGTAAATGCCTACCTGGATACGGATGATCCCGGCTATTACCTTGATCTGGATATGGTTTTCCTGAACATGAATAATTCTCCCGTACCTTTTTTTGTCGAATTCATTAACCTGAAAGGTAACAAAGCCACCCTGAAATTTCAGGATATCGACAACCTCCTGGCAGCTGAATCCCTGACACAAAAGGAGATGTATCTTCCACTGAAATCGTTGCCTCCATTGAGTGAAAACAAATTCTATTATCACGAAATAGAGGGATTTTCAGTGGTTGACAACCACCATGGCAAACTGGGCGTGGTCAAAGGTGTACTGGAATATCCCAGCCAGGCTGTTATTCAGGTTATGGTTAATGAAAAAGAGGTTTTAATACCGATCAATGAAAAGATCATCAGGTCGGTGGATAAAAAATCGAGGGAGATCACAATTGAGACACCAGAAGGGTTACTTGACATTTATCTTGCCTAAGGTACGATGGCTGATACTTTGACGGATCAACGGAAATTTCACCTGAAACCTTTCAGCCTGTATCACCACAGATCAGGAATGAAAGTCGGCATGGACGCCCTCCTCCTGGGAGCCTGGACGGATCCTCACGGGGCGCAAAGCATACTGGATATCGGGACCGGATGCGGTATCCTCGCACTGATGCTTGCCGCCCGCTGTGAAGCAAAGATCACCGCCCTTGATATTGATCATGATTCCGCCAGGGAGGCTGCTGAAAATTTTATCCAATCGGCCTATCATCAAAGACTGGTAGTAAAAGAAGTAGACTTTAACACCTATTGCACTACCTGCACTCAAAAGTTTGAACTGGTCATTTCCAATCCACCCTTTTTTATCCAGGATCAATTGTCCGCATCAAAAAGGAAAGCCAGAGCAAGACATGCATCATCACTTACTTATGACCAGTTGCTGAAGGGAGTTGCCGGGATCCTTTCCGAAAATGGCAGGCTATGCGTTGTATTGCCTTATGAAGAGGGAAATTTATTCTGGAAGCTGGCGGAAGATGAATATGGTTTATACCTGTCCAGGCAAATGGTCATCTTTCCACGCCGAGGTCTGACACCCAATCGCTTACACCTGGAGTTATCAAGAAAACCGGTGAAAAAGACAAACGTTGGTAGATTTGTAATCAGGGAAGAGGAAGGTCATTTCAGCGAGGCATACAAAAAACTGCTGGGTGATTTCCTGATCGCAATTCCCTGAATAAGGCCTATTGCGGGGTGAATTCCAGGATAATTTTATCATAGCCGGGATATAACTTCATCAGTTCATCCCTTTTCGCAAGTTCAAAATCGGTAAATTCAAATCCGGGTGCTACATGGCAGCCTGCAAGGGAATAGCTACCTGTTGAACGGGCGGCAAACCAGGTGTCTGCAGGTATTGTGATTTGAGGCACTATCTTTTCCCCTGGCTGGTTACCCAAAAAATAATAGACAAGCTTTCCTTCTTCAGAAAGCACGATCAGCCGGATAGGGTCGCCGTCGTGAAAATACCAGGTTTCATCTGAAGAAAGCCTGTGAAATACAGATTTGTCCCCTTCGCCCAGCAGATAGTAAATAGATGTCGATGCGGACCTTACATCCTGCCTGACTTCCACCATGGTTGCCGAACGGAACACTTCCGCATAAAAACCTCCCTCAGGGTGAGGTTTCAGGTCCAGCTTTTCAATCCAGTATTGTTTTTTATTGGGCTCTTGCATTCCGGTAGTATTCCTGGCTTCTTTTCTCATTGAACACATAAACGAGCCGGAAGGATATGAGATTGTTGTACTGGTCACGTGTCCATGTATTGCCTGCAAGGTCATCGAAGGTCCTTGTCCTGATCTTTGCCATGCTGTACTGGTATCTCAGGTTAAACTTCAATCCCTGCCATATCCGGATACGGACATCTGCAATAACGCAAAAGTCATTCTGACTGTATGTCCCGCTGTTCAGTGTTGTCGATTCAACAAGTTCACCATGTTCCCATTCCTTCACGCCGACCAGCCTGCCCCAGGAGAAGCCTGCGCCTGCAGAGATAAAATCCTTGTCCGTGTACATGACAAGCACGGGAACTTCAGCATACGCGAGGTTCAGCTTGTATTCCCCGGTCCTGCTATTACCGAGTGAATCGACATCTTGATATTGTGGTCCCTGGTAGGCTCCACGCTGGGAATAGATGGCTTCAAGCGAAATATCCCACCGGCCTTTTCTGTCAAAGGGTATCAGCACACCAGCACCTACATTGGCTCCTACCTTTCTGAAACCGTACACTTCATCACCATCTACCTGCGAGAGGTTCATCCCAAGAATAGCTTCCCCTTTGATGATTTGCGCGGCAAGTTCCAGGCTGAGGAAAGGAAAACAGAGAATGATCAATATGGTTGTAAGTCTTCTGCCCATAGGATAACGCTTCTATGCGAACGCAAAAATACATTAATAATTGCCGGAAGGAATAATCATAAGCATGCCACCAGGCTTCAAACCCCGATAAGGCTGAGAGCAATGCGTTTTCGCTGAACATCCACTTCAATCACTTTCACCTGCAATTGCTGGTTCAGGTGAAGATAGTCTTTAGGATCCGCCACATATTCTTCAGCAATCCGGCTTTTGTGTATCAGGCCGGATTCATGTATGCCAAGGTCGACAAAGGCACCAAAGGCCGTCAGGTTGGTAACAATGGCAGGGAGTATCATGCCGGGCTTTACATCTTCAATTTTCCGGATATCCTTGTTGAAAGTAAAGGGCCTGAAGGTTCGGCGGGGATCCCTCCCCGGTTTTTCCAGTTCCGCGATGATATCTTTTAATGTGGGTAAACCGGTTTCAGATGAAACATATGCATTCAAATTTATCTTTTCAATCAGGGCCTTGTTTCCGATCAGTTCATGTATCTCAACTCCCAGTTTCGCTGCCATGGACTCAACGATTGGATAGCTTTCCGGATGTACCGCACTGGCGTCCAGCGGGTTTTCACTTTCCTTGATGCGAAGAAAGCCGGCGCAGAGCTGAAATGTACGTTCCCCCATCCCTTTTACCCGCAATAATTCCTCCCGTGAGGTGAAGTTACCCTTTGTTGCCCGATAACTGACGATTTCTTCAGCAAGCCGGCGTCCGATGCCTGATACATAGGACAAAAGTTCCCGGGATGCAGTATTCACATCAACCCCCACGCTGTTGACACAACTTTCGACTGTTGTTTGCAGGCTTTCCTGCAGCATTTTCTGATCGACATCATGCTGATATTGTCCCACACCGATCGCCCTGGGATCAATTTTCACCAATTCGGCGAGGGGATCAATAAGTCGCCTTCCTATGGAAACAGCCCCGCGGACAGTCACGTCATACTGCGGAAATTCTTGCCTGGCTATGTTAGAGGCAGAATATACGGAGGCGCCGCTTTCATTCACCATGGCCAGAATCAGGTTGCGATCGAATTTTATTCGCATCAGCAGATCTTCGGTTTCCCGCCCTGCTGTTCCATTTCCTACGGCGATGGCTTCAATCTGGTAGGCGTTAACCAAAGATTTCAATTTCTTGATGGCCGCCCCCTTTTCATTCACAGGCGGATGAGGATAGATCGTGTCATTGTTTCTTAGGTTCCCTTGCTCGTCGAGGCAAACCACCTTACAACCTGTTCGGAATCCGGGATCGATCGCCATAACCTTTTTTTGCCCCATGGGTGGTGCCAGCAAAAGCTGCCTGAGGTTTTCAGAAAAGACCTTCACGGCGGCTTCATTCATTTTCGAGTGATGGAAAAAGCATCCTCGTCACTGCATCCCTTACAGCCATCTCCTTTTGCCGGGCTGCTTCCCCACTACCTTTGATCAGGTATTTCAGGATAATTTCTACCGCTTTCTCTTTTTCAGGAAGGATCTTTACCTGAAGGTATCCCTCCTTTTCTCCCCTCAGCACAGCAAGTATTCTATGGGAAGGTGCCTTGCTGGCAGGCTCCTCCCATGCAAAATAGGACTTGTATTTCTCTCCCTCCTGCTCCTTGCCTTTTTTAACGGAAGAAACGAGTCTGGCTTCAAAGTGAAAAAGCCTTCTGAGCCTATGGCGGACAGGCATGCGTTCATTCACCCATTCGGCCATGATATCCCTTGCCCCTTGTAAAGCATCGTCCACGGAAACCACTCCCCTTTCCCGGGAGATAAAACCATGTGCTGTTTTCATGGGATCAGTGATGTGCTCGGACATGATCATCCGGGCCAATGGCTCCAGGCCTTTCTCGATTGCCAGTACGCCCTTTGTCTTTCGCTTGGGTTTATACGGCAGGTAAACATCCTCCAGGTCAGACATTGATCCCGCCGAGGTAAGTGAAGCATCCAGTTCGGGAGTCAGCAACCCGCGTTCTTCGAGTGCTGAACGTATGGCATCCCTGCGCTGATCCAGGGCGATCAACCGATCGTTCAGCTTTTTAATTTCGAGCAAGTTGACTTCATCCAACCCACCGGTCCTCTCTTTCCTGTATCGCGCAATAAAAGGAATGGTTGCTCCCTCCTCAAATAATGCAAGGGTATGGGATACTTGCCATGCCTCAAGGGATAATTCCCTGGAGAGCGATGTAATAATTTGGGTCATGTAAAAAGGTAATGTTTGAAGGTTTTCCCTTCAAGGCTTAATAGAGAACGGTAACCGTACCCGATTTCTCTATCTCCCCACTGGATTCGCCATTGATCTCATAACCGCTGAAAACAGCACGCCAGACATAAGTTCCAACAGGTACCATCTGTCCGTTCACCGTGCCGTCCCATCCTTCATTGGGATCATTGGTGTCAAAAATCATTTGTCCCCAGCGATCGTATACCTGAAGCACGTAGCCTGCCAGCGCGGCGGTATTGCCCACTACCTTGAATGTCGCATTTTGGTTGATACTGCTCCCTGGCCTGAAGGCATTGGGATAATAGAGATCAGCAATGGCAACATAGACCTGGTCGCCATTAACACAACAGTTGTCATCCTGGACAAACACCGTATAAAGTCCCTCTGTGGTAACATCCAGGAAACGTCCAGTTCGGCCACCGGGTTGCCACTAATCAGTCCTCCCGTCACCGGGATGGAGGCGAATACTGGTATTGGGGAGGATGAAAATGGTATCGAAACCGAATCCGATATCTACGGCCGGCAATTCATGAATAATAACCGTTTCGGTGCTATTATAATCGGCACCATTGAAACTTTCCGTAAGTTCTACCTGGTATTCACCAGGTTCACTGAAAACAAAACTGGGTTCCAGCATATCGTTGCTGATCTGGTCTCCGTCGGGATCATTAAAAACCCAGCTGGTGTTATCAATGTTCGCCGTATTGGTGATGCGGAACAGCGTAGTATCATTGAAGCATTGTTCCCGGAAGGTAAAGTGCGGGACATCCAGAAAATTGGAGAGGAAATTCGGCAAGCCAATCAGCACTTCCCCGGTCGAAAGGTTTAACCCGTTGTTGATCACATTATCGAGGCTGTTGTAGTTGCATGCATCTCCCGGCCTGTTGGGGTTATAAATCACGCCAAGATATTTCATCCCGATGACTCCCCTTTTGAATTTCGCCATGTAAATTTTACCATCGACACCCAGCTGGAGTGCACCCATGAGGCTGTCGGCATCTCCCACCTGTTCAATGTCGAAAGATTCAACAATATGCGGATTGGCGAAAGGATCAGGTCCTCCCACCTCAAACTGGTACAGGGTATTGGTACCGTTGCCAAGCGGAGAGGTTGAAATATAAAGTTTGGAATTATCCGGAGAAAACTCGAGTCCGAAAGGATAATCGAACTGACCCGGATTGCTTGTTCTCGGGTTGCTAACCTGTCCAGTGGAAGCATTAAAATCAAATATCTCAGCAACTCCGTCGGAGGGTATCAGCACAGCAATCTTTGTCCCGTCAGGAGATATTTTCATATAACCTGCCGCATTGTTCTCATCACCCTGGTGCGTCATTCCGACTGAACTAACCACCGGATTGATATCCAGGCCATCCCCATTGACGAGGTAGGCATAAAAGGAATTTCCTTTCGCGGAGCCAAAACCATGGATTACCACCCAGTAGTCCGTTCCATTGGCATGTTTTGTTCCCGTGATCTTTTGCGCATTTTCGGTAAGGAGCAGGTTGTTCTTACTGGTCACTTCACCGAATCCATTGTTAGAGAAATCAACGATGGAATAGTTGATACCATCTGTAAAAATGGGCGGGATATACATATCCACCGTAAAGACATAATACTGGTTCCTGTCTCCCGGATGGGGCACGATCAGAGATGATTGTGTAGCAAAATTGTTACCATTCAGGTCATCGCCATTGGCCATAACCGAGAATCCCTGGTTATAAACCTTGATGCCATTGGTAAAAAACCGCAGGCTGCCATCGGGATAAGCGATGGTTGAAACACCATTTGGCAGTGAGAAGGCACTGGGTGTAGGTGCCACGGTTGTGGGATCGGTATTGAAGTCGATACCCGCGCGAATACCAAATACCCACTGGTCGGCCTCATGGGGCCGTTCATAATTACAGTCGTTGGTAAACTGAGCACTAAGCTGAAAATAAAATGCGGTAAAAATAAATAGCAACAGGGCCTTCACAAGGTGCTGGTTTTTGTTCATCGGGCAAATGTATGACAAATAAAAATGAAATTTAATTTTTGACTATTTTTTGAGTGTACACAGATTGATCGGCTTTGATCCAGAGCAGATAGAGACCATCAGGCATTGTACTGATATCCACGGCAAAATCCCAGCCGGCGGCGGGTATGTTCTCAAAAATGTATTCAGCGACGGGAGTGCCCTGCATGGTAAGCAGTTTCAGTTCAAGGGAAGCAATATTATGTTGGGATGAGACATTGAACAAACCTTCATTTGGGTTGGGATGGATCCGTACCGGTCGCTCGACACGAATATTTTCATTTACACCTATGGCGCAATGGTTAAAGTCGAAGATCACCGTAATCTCTCCATTGTTTTCACAGGTGGTGATCATATTTATTACCTGGACGCTGTATGTCTGGATATCAAACCAATTGCCATTTGTCTTGGCGATCATATAGCGGTCTGCCCAGTTATTTGACCAGAGATAGCTCATGTTTGGCGGATTATCCGGATTACCTGCATCTAATAGGATGGTACCCCTTACACAGGCAGCAATGGTATCAGAACCCACCAGCTCAAATCCCGGGGGAACGAGGTCAACCGTTGGCAGATCATGAACCGGAACGATAATATGTGCTGTGGTGGTAGTATATCCGTCACTGACTTCGACAAAGTAGGTAGTCGTAACCACGGGGGATACTTCTATATTATCCCCTGTGGCGGACCATCCCGGCTCCGTACTTGTCCATGTCAACGTATAATTGCCGGCACCCCCTGTAGCGTTGGCAGTCAGCACCGTAGACTCGCCAAAGCAGATCTCGCCGGGAAACGCCTGGGGAAAGGCTGCAAGCAGGTCACCTGATGCGTTGATTAGGACCACATCCTCATCACTCGGGCAACCCTTGGCATCCGTAACAAACAGGGTATAATTTTGGGGTGCACCCAATATAACGGTTTGCGGGTTGGGGATATCGGTCGGGCCGTCAATCATGGAGGCCGGTGCCCACTGGAAATTGTAAGGGCTGCTCCCTTCACTTCCCGAGCCATCAAGGGTAGTTGATGTACCAAGGCCGATCACCTGGTCAGGTCCTGCATCGGCAACCGGCTTGGGAAATACCGGAACGGTAATCTGGTCTTCAACGGTGGAATAGCCATCGTTCACTGTAACAAAATAGGTCGTAGTTTCCATGGGATGTGCTGTGGGACTCTGGATATCAGAGCTGAAACCCGCCGGGTCTGAAGTCCATTCGTAGGTGTAGGTGCCGCTACCCCCGCTGGCATTGGCCATCAGGGTGGTAGGATCTCCCGCGCAGACGGTATCCGGGTCAGCATAGGTTGAGATGCTCATTTCACCCCCTACAATAGATACCAGCACATCGTCGGAAGCCTGGCACAAGGTGTTTTCGTCGCTCACTGTGACCGTAAAAAGGGTTGATTCTGTCAATGGAACAGTGGTAGGATCCTGAAGTGTCGGGTCATCCAACAGTTCCTCAGGTTGCCAGTTATAACTGAAATTTCCCGATCCGCCATCTATTGTCACACCCAATTGTGTTGTTTCCAGGAAGGAAATGGCGATATCATCACCTGCATCCGCTTCAAATGACTGCAGGAAAATATCAAAATCAAGGGTCTGGGCAGCTGCATTATTTCCGCAGGCATCCTGTATAAAGCTAAGCATCACAATACTCAGGGAATAGGTTCCACTCTCGAAGATCGGAGGATCGAAAGTCATGATATATTCACTTTCCGTTTGTGCACCCAGTCCACATTCTACTCCTGTAACATCGGTAATGGTATAGGGGCCGCCCGGTCCCTCGAATTCAAAATCATACTGTTGAACCGAGTTACACAATACTTTTTCCGTAAAGTGAAAGGTAAGCTGATCCACTCCGCACTGGAGGAAATTGGTTTCCACATAACCAAGATCCGGTGCGACATCATCATAAATCTCAGCCGTAGAAGGAGTGAAATCAAGCAGATAACCGAACTGGGTGGATGACCAGTTGCTGATATTTATCACATACGTTTCCCCGGCATCCACCGGGATCATGGCATTGTATGGTGTACCGTTTGCATCCTGGCAATCGTAGGAGGACCAGCCGTTGGGTCCTGTTCCTCCCGGCGTACCTGACCAGTTGCAGCTCACCTGCATTTCATCCGCCTTGGTAAGGATATCCTGACAGGAATATCCATTGAGCGAATAGACTACCCAGTCGTAGTCGTCGGCATTGTTATTGGGTGTGATGACAAATCCCAAATCACCACTGGTCTGAACGGTAAAAATGTACCATACGGAATTCTTCTCGCCACTTAACATGCAGTTTCCGGGGCATCCGCCTGAGGCAGGAATTTCAAATGTTTCCCCGTAGCCCACATAGCTGTTGGGCTGGTAGAATGTATCCTGGCAAACCGCAATCGCATTAATACAGTCCTGTTCAGGCTCCTGGGAATACATCCCGGCAGAAATCAGGATCAGCATCAAGAGAGTTAAAAATCTTGTCATTATCCGCCTTTTTAGCCATTCGACATACTTGTACCTCTCATGTAAAAGATAATGTTCCGCCGAAAATGGTTGTCACAAAGTTCAGATGAAAATCATCAGCTCGCTAATTTACAACAAAACACGATAAGGTCTGTGTTAAAATCTATCGTTCGAAAGAGAGGGTGATCAACAACTTTTGACCTTCAGCGGACAGCAGTTCCCTGAATTTGTCAGCCCAGACAAAACCATTAAGTTCAAAACGACCGATCTCGTCGATCGCAAAAATCGACCCGGGAATTTTCCGGGAAAGCAATGTATGGCCAAATTGGATGGCATCTTTGCTAAAATAAAACCTTCCGTGTCTTTTAAAAGAGGGATCGGGAGACGACTGGCACAATAACATGCTTGCATCGGAATTCAGGTCACAGAGGAAAAACCTGCTTCGCGTTCCCCCCTCCCATTCCCCTTTCGCGTAAAATCCGTATAGGGATTTCTTGTTGTTGATAAGCAAACCGGATACTTTTCTGAACAAGGTTGTTTTTCCTTCCCCCTGTCCGCCGGAGATGATGAAAACCTTTTGCCCATTCATGGACGTAAAGATAGGGGTTTGGGAAGAGTCAAGATAGCCGGGATACAAATACTTGGAACACTGATTTATGTTGAGTTCGCGAAATCATTCTTATCGACGCGTAAGTTAGCCTGTCGATTTGTGCAGCATTTTATTGCGCGATGGGAATTTTCCGACCTTTGGTTCGATGAAATGGCGAACCAATAAGTTGAAGGACCTGCGCGACGATTACCTTCGCGAATTGTCTCCTCTTTATGGAAAACAGGAGGCTGATGCCCTGCTGGGAATACTTATTGAGCGCTACTTCAACATGTCGCGCATTGACCTATCCCTCCAGCCGGAGTATCGCCTGAGCGAATCTGAGATCCTGCGCCTGCATTTTGCAGTAAAGGAACTCAAGGATTACCGTCCCATTCAATATATCCTGAAATATGTCGATTTTCTGGATACGCGACTGATGGTTAACGAATCGGTACTCATACCCAGGCCGGAAACGGAAGAAATGGTGCAACTGATCATTGAACGAGAGAAGCAGGCGCCAGGATTGAGGGTAATCGACATTGGAACCGGCAGCGGTTGTATCGCCATCGCGTTGTCAAGGCATTTAGAAAATGCGGAAGTATTCGGTATCGATATTTCGGACAAAGCCCTTTCCCTGGCAGGTAAAAATGCTTTTATTAATGAGGTGATGGTGCACTTCCGATCAATGAACATACTCCAGCCGGAGGAGGATTTGTTGCCGGGCACCTTCGATGTGTTGGTAAGCAACCCCCCTTATGTAACGGAATCAGACAAAACTTTCGTTGGGAAGAATGTTTTAAGGCACGAACCGCACGAAGCCTTATTTGTCAGTGATGAGGAGCCCCTTCTATTTTACCGCGCCATTTTATATTTTGCCGGGGAAAAGCTACATAGCGGGGGGAGTATATACCTGGAGATCAACGAACATTTTGGCAGGGAAGTCGCTGAATTGCTTATCCAATCAGGCTTTGCGGATGTAGTTGTCCATAAGGACATACATGGTAAAGACCGGTTTGTCCTTGCCAGGAAACCCGGTGATACAATTCCATCTTAAAGATCCAGCACCTTTTTAAGAAAATCAAGCGCTTTTTGATAGATCCCCGGACTTGTGCTTTCCCTGGGACCGGCAATATTCAGTATCCCAATACTGTTGTCACAGATCCATTCCCTTAACTGTTCCGGGGCATCAACCCGGCCCAGGTTAATCATCAGCAGGGGTTTCCTTTTTGACCGGGCATATTCCGCTGTGTATTGCGTCCCGTTACCGATCTCATCATGATAGAGGATCAGTGTCCCATCACTGTCATTGACATTCAATTTTGTCCTGACTGCATACAGGAAAGTGCTGGTTTCCGTGAGGGGATATTTCTCATTGATCGGACCGTCTTCCGCCTGTCTGCCTTTCGGGCACCATCCTCCGCAGGGGAATCCCCTGGACAAAGCAAAATCAAGGGCAGCCCTGTCAACGCCTGTCTGTCCGCCGCTTACAATTTTAATAAGGCTCAACCGGAGACGTTGTTATTCTTATAATTTACAAAATCACGCTGGGACTTATACATGTTCACAACATGCAGGATAAGATTCTTCAGCTCGGACAGGAAATTCAAATACAAAATGGTATTTCGCGTACCGACCTCCCCGGCTTTCACCCGCTTGATCTGATATTTCTGAAATGAATCAATGGATTCCAGGTATTTTTCCTGCAGCATTTCTATTTTCTCCTGGGTATTGAATTCGCCCGACTCCATATTGGCCACGATCAGATTAATGATCCCGGTCATTTGCTGTTTCAGCTCCTGCATCTCTTTGATCTGACTTTCAACCAGTGGTTTATGGTTATTGTTCACATGTTCAAAAGCCGGATTGATCAAGAAGGATATGCTATGCAGGGCTTCGCGCATATAATCGAGAACCTGCACAAAATAGTAGGCCGTATCTTCCGCATTCAATTTGATGCGCTCCACGATGATACTGATGTTGTTTTTCAGGTATTTCGTCTTGGAGGTCATCTTCTCAACATTCTTCTGCGCTTTTCGCAATTCCTTCAGGTTCTCCTGGTCCAGTCCTTTAATGGCCCTGTCATATTCGACGACAATTTTCTTTAGGTTCTGCACAAAGGTATGGTTGGCAATATTGGCAATATCTTCTCCCGTAAATTCGTCAATACCCACTTTTTCTTCATGTGTTTTGGCCACCACTTTTTTATGGACGATCCTCGTACGGTATACAATGTATATGATAAGTGCTATAAGTGCTCCCAGCGCATAAATGTGTCCGTAATAGAGTAGCACAGAAATAGTCAGGGAAGCGGCAAAAGCGATGATCGCCGTCAGGAACCAGCCACCGATAACCGAAAACACGCCGGTTATCCTGTAGACGGCACTGTCACGGCCCCAGGCCCTGTCAGAAAGCGAAGTACCCATGGCCACCATGAAAGTTACATAGGTAGTGGAGAGGGGTAATTTCAGCGAGGTAGCAAAAGAGATCAGAATACTGGCGACGGTCAGGTTAACCGAAGCCCTGACCATGTCAAAGTGAGGATTAACAGGGCTTAAAGGCGTTTTTGGCCCGGTTTGCTTCGTGTCATGTTTGAAACGCTTTTCCAGTTTCTTCTGCAGATTTTCAGGCATCAGATCATTAAAAAATTGAGACATGTTGCGCGTTGCCCTCACGATTGTGCGTGAAAGCCCTGTGGAAGAAAATCTTTCATATCCGGCATCCTGACGTGCAAGGTTGATCTCAGTTTCTGTCACTGTTCTCGCTTTCTTGGATGTCCACAAGGTGATGACCATAATAATACCTGCGATCAACAGATATAATGAAGGGGTTTTTACACTGCCTGCAAGCCCGTCCATGGCAAATTGGGTGGCTTCGGTTCCCCCCGAATTGATCCACAATTTATAGGATTCAAATCCAGCCAGTGGTACTCCGATGAAGTTGACAAGGTCATTGCCTGCAAAGGCCATGGCCAGCGCAAAGGTACCCACAAGGACGATCAGGCGAAGGATATTGAATTTTGTAATCCAGGAAAGGATCTGAAGTAAAAGAAACCATCCCAACAGGCTGAATCCAATGATCTGCCAGGTGTTCGTTTTGATGGATTCCTTCAATTCATCAGACATGAACGAGGCGCCTTTGGCTCCCTTGATCAGGATGAAATAGGTGATCGCGGTGATCGCAATCGCACCCCAGATGGCCCCGAAATACTTCAGGTTCTTCTCATACCTGAAGGTAAGAATAAGTCGTGTCACGTATTGCACCAGTGCCCCGACAACGAAAGCTATCCCAACCGAGAGCAGGATACCTGAAATAATGGCCAGCGCTTTACTGGAATTGATATATTGGGAGATTTGCAGGGCATCCGGATCGGAATACATCTTGATGATGGAAACACCTACTGCAGCGCCTAATAATTCAAATACAATGGAAACCGTGGTTGAGGTTGGCATGCCGAAAGTATTGAAAGCATCCAGTAACAATATGTCTGTTACCATGACCGCAACGAAGATGACCATGATCTCATCGAAATAGAAGAACTGGGGATGGAAAATCCCTTTCCTGGCCACTTCCATCATACCACTTGAAAAAGTGGCGCCTACCAGTACCCCAATCGAAGCGATGATCATGATCACGCGGAATGGTGCAGCTTTGGAACCGATGGCGGAATTCAGGAAATTAACGGCATCATTGCTCACACCCACAACCAGGTCGCTGGCTGCCAGCAGGAACAAAACAATG
>JARRQC010000171.1:0-5526 GCA_037382165.1 bacterium
CTTATCAACCAATCCTCTTCCCGGCCATCGGCCCGGGTTTCAGGCTGTGGATCTCTTCAATGTGGATCAGGATGACTGCTTTGGGCGCTGGCATGCCAGCTTTCAGTGACATCTCCGCTGATCTTTCATAAACTTCACCGGAAGTCAGGACTTCAGGCTTTCCTATAAACCTGTATCCATCCAGGTCTTCCCTTTTGACAACAGCTACCGCTACTTTGGATCCATCCAGAATGTTTTGATAGGTTTTTCCACCAGTTCCTTCCGAGTAAATTAAAGTTTCATCATTGAAAACACGGGTAGACCGCTTCGGTGCGTTGTTGGGCATTCCCTCTTTACTGACTGTCGCATGAAAACATTGCTGATTCATGATCATCTCTTTCATTTCAGGTGTAAGTTTTGACATAATTGATATTTTTCCTTTTTTGTATTACTTATGAATGCTGTTTATTCCATCGGATAGGGTCAACTAAATTAGAATAATTGATGGTTTCAGGTTTCATGAAAACAGAAAAAACTAAATCCTCCTCACAGTAGTGTCAGCTGAAAATCGGTCAGCTCTTTCAACCGTTTTATATATCCCAGTTCGTAGGCACGGTACATAATTGAAAACAGATCGCTAAGTTTTTCAAGGGCTAAGGCATCAAAATAGGTCACCCTTGTATATCCCAGGTTATTTTCCAAATAGTCCTGCAATTCCTTTCTTTGGTCCTTGAATTCGATGTTTGCCATCATCATCGTTTTGTCAACTGTATCCAGGAAAGTTCTGAAATCTGATTCCACTTTACCGAGACTCCTGATGACTGCGGTTTCACTAATCTTTTTATCATCAACTGCAGCGGCTACCTCATTGAGCCGTTCCCCGAATTCACCCAGGATAAAGATATTTTCAAGCACCCTGACGAGGAGCTTGTATTTCTCAAGGTAGGGTTGTTTTTGCCCTTGCTTTATCGCTTGGCAGTAATGAAAATAAAATGCCTGCTCATCCAGTTTTTTCAATTTCTCACGCTGCCCATTGATCTCCGTGGTTAGTTTCTCGATGATTGTTTCAGCCTCTTTTCTTTTATACCTCACGTTGTCGAATTCAAAAAATCTGCAATCAATTTCTTTCATTTTGATCATACCTAATTTGACCAGGTCATTTTCATTGCTGTTCAGCTGATTGACCAGTTTCCTGCTTTCCGGATTGAAAATCTGGTCGAAGCCTTTATCCATCGTATATTCTTCAGAGACTTCGTTAAGGTCAACCGGGTTAATGTACCGCTGATCGTAAAATCCCCTGTACATTTCAGATACTTTAAATTCAACGTATATGGTTGTCAATAACCGTTCATATTCCTCTGTACTGTAATAAGCATCTGCCTTTTCCTTCAGGTTGTCAAAAATCATCCCGGTCATCTGCTTTTGCATGTCGGCTGGGTTTTCAATGAGTTCCCAGGGAGTGTTTTTATTGACAAGACAATTGAGTTTAAACTTCGCCAGGTATTTTATCCGTTCCTCATCGGAAGGGTGTGAGGACCAAAGGTCCTCGTATTTGAGTCGGGAAGGTATTTCGTTAAGCCATCTTGAAGTTCTTTCGGTATCTATATCTCCCTCTGCATCCTTTAATTTGTAGATTCCGGCTATATAATCAAGTGTCAGTTGATTATCCTTGAAATAGTTTTCAGGTTTTTTGCCCCTTTCAATCAACCGGCTCATGATATCGTGAGTATATCCCTGACAATATAAGGCAAATTCTGTCTTCACCATGGAAGTCTCAACTACACCACTACCGCTGATACTGGCAGCGACAAGATCTGCATGGAACTCCATTTCCCTGGATAGACCCAAATATTGTTTTTGAATGATCCTGTAAGCAAGGGACAAAAGCATCCTGATACCAAGAACAAGATACCCGGCGATGATGATGAAAAGGCCAAAAATGAGCCAGGTCTGCATCAAACGTTCCAGCCATTCATCCCATTTGTCACGCTCATGGACAAGGTTGGCGATGATCTTGTTGAACTGGTAGACGGCAATAGACAGTTTCGATCCTTTTTGTGAAAAGTGGGCTAATTCATGTGCTATTATGTATTTCAGTTCGCTTATATTCAGGACATTTATCAAACCCATCCCGATGAGCAGGTGATGCTTTACCGGCATGAACAGTGTAAGGAATTTTCCCTGCACATTTGCTGCTGCATTGAGTTCGGGCACAAGAAATATCTTTTCGGGGGAAGGTGCGCTGAGTTCTTTGGCAATTTTTCCGATGAATTCGGTGAACAGGGGATGCGCTTGTTGCCTGATCTCAATAGTGGACATTCCTTCGTCACCTGAGGAAAAGATAAATTTCACAAAGAACAGGAAGAACATGATACTTTGTGTGACCAACCCGGCACTACCGATAATAACCCACAAATTGGGCCAGTTGCTGACCAGGTAAATGGACAGTTTGACACAGTAATAGACCAAAGTAACGGATCCGGCGATGAGCAAGGCATAAAAAATGAAAAACAGCCACATCAATATCAAAACCAGGATCAGCGATCTGCGGAAATGTTTTCCGGGTTTTAAAAAGTCCTCATATTTAATTTTGGGACTATCCACTGCACCAACCACTGATTCCAGCGTATGTCCCGGAGAACTTTTATTTGGGAAGGGTGTCATTTTGGTTAAGGATTCTTAAAGTTAGTGAAAAAACCATGAAGCTATTGAATAGGACGATTTTTATCCTGCATCTGGAAACATGCATTGCTTTCCCTTCTCAAATTGCGTAACTTTAGAGGTCGATCCCAAACCAAATGGCTATGATTGCGAACACTCGTCATCTCTTAAAGGAAATATACGCCAATACGGCATTACATCATGAAGTACATGAAATCATTCAAAAACAATCAACCAATCCTGAAGACATACGTGAAGAGGCGTTGGAGGGATTAAACCTCATCAGTGCCAGTAAGATTCTTGACCTGGGATGTGCTTTTGGATTTTTCACAAGGGCACTCGGGAACAGGATTGATCCGGATAGCATGATCACCGGTATCGACCACACGAAGGCATACCGGCACGATTTTCTGGAATCTTGCCACAGCATTGGTGTTAAAGGATATTTCTACGGAACGGGGGTTGAAAAAGTATATGCTTTGCCGGATGACGCTTTTGATCTTGTGCTCAGCAGTTATTCCATTTATTTTTTTCCGGACATCCTCCCTGAGATACGACGTATACTTAAACCGGAAGGCCACTTCGTGATCATCTCACATGCAACAAACCACGCGGGTGAATGTATCCGGTTTATCATGGAAACCTTTCAGGAGATGGAAATCGTTCAACCTTCCTTTTTTCCTTACCAGGAACTTGTTTCCCGTTTCAATGACAACAATGGAAAACAAATCCTCTCCCGGTGGTTCGATGAGGTGGTCATGAAGGAGCATCGCAGCGCATTGCTGTTCAGGCCGGAAGATTTTCAATCCCTGAAGCGCTACTTCCAGTTTAAAAAACCCTATTACATTCCTGGCGACAGCAAGAACAGTCAGCGTATTGCAAACAAGGCGCTTGAAAGACTTAAAGCCCTTTTGGATCAGGGGAAATCATTCCGGGTGACCAAGGATGATGTCATCTTTGTTTGTACGAAACCAAGGAAAAATGTCCGATAAGGTGAGGAAATACTGTCCCTATTGCGGGAGCTCCGTGACGGATAAATATGAAGGGGATATCCTTCGTAAATACTGCACGACATGTCAGCTTTACTTTTATGACAACCCGCTCCCGGTAGTATCAGCTATCGTTACGAGAGGGAGGGAAGTATTGCTCGTCAAACGGCGTTTTGAACCGCATGAGGGCATGTGGTGCCTGCCCTCCGGTTTTGCGGAATCCGGGGAGAGTATACAGGCAGCCACCTTGCGGGAGCTTGCAGAGGAAACAGGGCTAAATGGTGAAATTACCGGCTTTATCGATACCGATTCGGTGACGGATGATCTTTATGGTGACCTTATCTTCCTGACTTTTGAAGTTGACATAACCGGAGGTCATCTGGAGGCAGGGGATGATGCCGTGGAAGCCCGTTATTTTTCCCTGTTTGAAACGCCCGAACTGGCCTTTCCGTCCAATACAAAAGCCATCCGGACCTACATCAATACCAAGTCGGAATTCTGGGCGATAATTGATTCATTTACCCTTTCAGTCTCACACCCTGAAGATTCACATCTGAAGCCCAATTTCCTCTCCAACATACTGGTGGAAGTGATCAAGGGAAATATTAATGTCATCGCCGACCGGTGGATACAGGATGTGAAAAGAAACAGGTCAACGCCCACCTATCACCCGGTGCCTGATAATAAATTACGGATCAGGTTTCAAAATGATACAAATCAGTATGTAAAATGGCTGACCGGGGATTATGTCATGGAGGAGATGATCCGGCATTACCAGGAATTGGGTGCCCTCAGAAAGAAGCAGGGCTATATGCAAAGTGAACTCATCAGCGCCCTGAGCCTGATACGAAAATACATCTGGGAGTTTGCCCTGTCACAGGGAATGTGGCAGAAAACCATCGACATTTACCGTACGCTGGAGCTCGAAAGACGCATGATGTTGTTCTTCGACAAAGCTTCCTACCATGCCTGCAGGGGCTATGAGGAAGCCCTCTGATTTATTGCACAAGCAGAAGGATTCAGTTAGTCTTCGATGGTGATCTTCTTGATCTTGTCCCCGGCCCGGATATCATCAATCACCTCATCACCTTCCACTACCTTGCCAAAACAGGTATGATTCCTGTCGAGGTGAGCTGTATTCTGGCGGTTATGACAAATGAAGAACTGCGACCCGCCGGTATTCCTCCCGGCATGCGCCATGGAAAGAACGCCCCGGTCATGGTACTGGTTGTCTCCATCCAGTTCGCAATCAATAGTATATCCGGGACCACCCATGCCCGTTCCGTCCGGGCATCCGCCCTGGATAACGAAATCGGGGATGACCCGGTGAAAGGTTAATCCATCATAAAATCCCTTTTTTGAAAGGGAAATAAAATTGTCCACGGTTTTGGGTGCATCTTTTTCATAGAACTCAACCTTCATGGTACCCTTTTCGGTTTCTATTTTTGCATGCATATACTTTGTATTTATGTATTTATCTTAAAATATCTTCTTCGGGCAAAAATAGTCTTATTTCAGCTATAGACAGGCGTGCCTTCCTGCAGGTAGACCATAAGAACGTGAAGAAAACGAAAAATGCTGTACAGCATGGCCAGGCTGAAAAAATACCATCTGCTGAATCGATACTTTAAAAACCACCGGTTTCCAATCATAGCGATGCCTGAAAGCCACACCATTTGCACAATCACCGGAGCAGTGAAGCCGATAAGACTTGTGCTCCAAGCTCCTGCAGGATAGAGGATGAGAGGTCTCCAGCTCAGGAAATAAAGAAACAGGCCGATGAGATATAGAGTCAAACCTGCCTGCTGGAAACGGGTAAAAATAAACAAGGGCATGATGGCTGCCAGGGCGATCAGCACAATTCGTAAAATACCTTCAGGGATCAGGATAAACCAGG
>JARRQC010000172.1:0-7521 GCA_037382165.1 bacterium
ATAGGAGGAAGCCCGTTCAAATAAGGGATATGCCTTTTCATGGGCAATGGAATGCCAGATCCCTTCAGAATCCAAAAAATGGGAAGGCAGGCAAAGTAAAGACAATTCCATCGTTTCGACGCACCTTTCGATTTCCATGAGTGCGGAATCCGTATAGGCGGCCTGGACTACAAAACCTCCGGTAAATTTATCGGGGTACTGTTTTTGCACGGAGGCGTTGAAATCATTCTGAAACCGGATCACATCCATCGCCAGGGGCTCCGGATATCCATTACAATACAGTTGCGAAAGGTTCAGAACTACCTCATGGTCGATCTCATTCTCTTCCATCCAGGCAAGTTTTTCCGTGAGGAAGAAGCTGGGATCGGTAATGGGACGAGACCAGTTTCCCTGCCGCATGAATTTACGATCGGCATCAATCCAAAACACCTTTTTATCCTTCATGAACCGGGGTATCTGCTCCGGTTCCGGTAACAGGTGCCCGTGACCGTTGATCTTTCTGAACATCCGCTGAATTAGATTAATATGCTTTTTCCGGTGGTTCCATCACATGACCACAGGATTTACAGGTTCTTTTTTCAAGGTCGTTGTAGAATTCCCTGAAGATAACGGGCATATCCGTTTCTATATTCTTCAGGGCGAAAGGCACCTCATGCAATTTGGCGTTGCATTTTTCACAATACCACTGCAAACCGTCGAGCATACCCTCAGGACGTTTATACTCGATCACAAGTCCGACCGTATTGGCTCCACGCTGCGGGGAGTGAGGCACTTTGGGGGGAAGCAAATAAATCTCCCCTTCCCTGATCGGCACATCGACGGATTTGCCATTATCCTGTATCTTCAGGTGGATATCGCCTTCCACCTGGTAAAAGAACTCCGGGGTCTCATTGTAATGGTAATCCTTACGGGAATTGGGTCCTCCGACAACCATCACGATATAATCCCCGTCATAGATACATTTGTTTCCTACGGGGGGCTTCAGCACATGGCGGTTATCTTCTATCCACTGTTTAAAATTGAGAGGTTGAAATAGTCTGGACATAATTTAAAGTATATGATTTTTATTTGATATACAGATTGTATACGATCTGATTTTTCAATTAATATTTGATACACACGTTTTTTGCTTCTGTAAAGAACTGCAGTGCTTCGAAACCACCTTCCCGTCCGACCCCTGAATCTTTCATACCGCCAAACGGGGTTCTGAGGTCCCTGAATAGCCAGGTGTTGATCCACACAATGCCCGCCTCCAGTTCTGCAGCGAATCGGGTAGCCCGGCGAAGGTCCCTCGTCCAAAGGGTGCAGGAAAGACCATAGCGTACACCATTCGCGTATCCCAGCACTTCATCATCGGAATCAAAAGGCATCAGCGTAACGACAGGCCCGAAGATCTCCTCCTGGTTTGTCCTGCAATGGTTGGGCAATCCTTCGATTACCGCAGGTGAAAGATAATATCCTCCCTCAGAGCCTGCAACGGTCACGGTGTCACCCCCGCAAAGGACCGTTCCCCCCTCTTCTTTTGCCAGCTGGATATAGGAACAAACCTTCTCAAAATGTGCTTTGGAAACAAGTGCCCCGATCCGGGTATCCTCAGCGGCGGGATGTCCCACTTTCATCTCTTTTACCGCGTTCACCAGGTCATTCCTGAATCGCTCATAAATGGGTCTTTCAATATAAATTCTCGATCCGCAAAGACAAATTTGCCCCTGGTTGGAGAAAGAGGATCGCAGGGTGGTTTCCAATGCTTCGTTATAATCGCAATCCGCAAAGATGATATTCGGATTCTTGCCACCGAGTTCAAGTGACAGTTTCTTAAATTGAGGTGCCGCTACTGAGGCGATCCTGGCGCCGGTCTCCGTGCCGCCCGTAAAGGAAATGGCCTTGACCAGCGGATGCGATACCATGGCCTGCCCGGCGGTATGCCCGTAACCATGAAGGATATTCAATACACCTTTAGGCAGCCCTGCCTCGATACAGATCTCGGATAAAAGATAGGCCGTCATGGGTGTAATCTCCGAAGGTTTGGCCAGCACCGTATTTCCTGCGGCCAGCGCAGGGGCAATCTTCCATGTGAACAGGTATAGCGGAAGGTTCCATGGAGAGATACAACTCACTACACCCAACGGGCGACGCAGAGTGTAATTGATCGCCAGAAGTTGCAGACCAGCCGGGGAATGCAGCACTGGCAGCGGATACAGCCTTTTCGACATCCCTGTCATCCGAATCAGGGATGCGTGCATACACCTTCCCTTCCGCCGGATCTATGTTTTCTATATAGTGGCCCGAAACCGGGTCAGACAATTCACCGTCGATATAGTTTCTTATTTTAAACACTATTCAGCGCTTTTAATTCCTTTTTTATGGGCGGTCACCTTCATCTCGATCAGTAAATGCGGATGGGGCAGCTGATGGACAGCCACTGTGGTACGTGTCGGGCCATGATAATCGAAATATTCAGCATACACTTCATTGTACCCGCCGAAATCATTCATACTCACAAGGAAGGAGGTCACGTCGACAATATCTTCCAGGCTGCAACCAACGCTATCAAGTATATCCCGGATATTTACAATGACTGCACGGGTTTGCTTGCGTATATCCAGATTTGCGGTACCCATCTCATCGACTTCAACACCTTCGAAGGAATTATCCGGCCGCCTCGAACTCGTTCCCGAAACAAATACAAAATCGCCAACTACTTTCACGTGCGGGAATTTACCCCTGGGTTTTGCCTTGTCTTTCAGTAGTCCCATTATTGGATCTTTTTAAGTTGTTTATACACTTCACTTATATCCAGCTCCTCCACAGAACTGATCCCCTCACATACATTCATCAGCATCCGGTCCTGTTCCCTGCCCTTTTCCATAGCACGCGCATAGGGCATATCTTCGTTAAAGGTTACCATGCTGTATTTGGAGGTGTAATCAGGATATTTCTTTTCGAGTTCCATCTCAATTTTTCTTTTGCGCTGGAAAACCGGGTTGGCTACATGATCCCTCATTTCATAAAAGTTATCGATGGCGAGGTCAGCTATGGCATCTGTATCTGTTTTTCTCTGCTTACCGTATGACCGGATGGTTTTTTCCAAATCCCCGCTGTTAAGATCCAGCATCTGATCAAATACACTAACATCCTCAAATGATGCGTTCATGCCTTGCCCGTAGAAGGGAACGATGGCGTGTGCCGCATCTCCAAGTATCAACGTCTTGCCGTTTGCCGACCAGGGGTCACATTTGATGGTCGCCAGTAATCCGGTAGGATGCCCGAAGAAATCCTCGACAAGTGTTGGCATGAGCGGGACAGCATCCGGGAAATGGGTTGTGAAAAATGCTTTCACATCGTTGGCGGTTTGCAGTTTTTTAAAACTGTTTTCCCCCTCATGGGCAAGGAAGAGGGTAACGGTAAAGGATCCGTCAAGGTTCGGCAGCGCGATAAGCATAAAACCTCCCCGGGGCCAGATGTGCAGGGCATTCTTTTCCATCCTGAATCCGCCGCCCTCCGAGGGTGGTATGGAAAGTTCCTTGTAAGCATGTGACAGGTACTGTTGCGACAGACTGAATACCAGGTGGTGATGTCGCTCCTGCATACTTTGACGAACCGCGGAATTGCTGCCGTCCGCACCGAAAATATAATCTGCAGAGATACGGATGTTGTTTCCTTCCCTGTCCTTAAAATGGGCCGCGGGACGGTCCAGGTCCACCCCATCACAGGGCATGTCAAACTGCAACTCAAGGTTGTCTAGAGATTCCGCTTTATTCAGCAGCAAAATGTTCAGGCCGCCTCTTGAAACTGAGTTGATGTGCTTGCCTTCGCGACCGCTGTAGGGAGAGGTAAATTCCTCTCCTCCTGATGGGTGAATCCGTCTCCCTTTCATGGGAATACATTGTTTCAGCACTTCCTCTTCCAGCCCCACCATTCTCAGCGCTTTCAATCCGCGATCTGACAGCGCCAGGTTAATGGACCTGCCGCCAACAAATTCCATCTTGCGGATATCGCTGCGCTTTTCCACCAGTTTCACCTGCATGCCGCGCTGCGCCAGCCGTATTGCCAGCAATGTTCCGCTCAACCCTGCCCCTATGACCAGTACTTTATTCGACATTTTTTCCTGTTAAAATTCTTTCAGACTTAATTTCATTCGCTCCACGAAATGAAAAACCTCTTCATAGGTGTTGTAAAGGGGTGCCGGAGCTACGCGAATCACATCCGGTTCGCGCCAGTCGGCAACAACACCTTTTTCGGTAAGCAGTTCGAACAGCCGCTTATTGGTATTTTTTACCTGGATGGATAGCTGACATCCCCTTTCCATCGGATTTCTCGGTGTAATGATCCCAATGCGTTCGTCACTCACCCTGTCCAGCAGGAATTCGAGAAAACCTGTCAGCCGCAGTGACTTTTGTCGTAAAGCCGGCATCGTGGCGCGCGTAAAAATGTCAAGCGAAGCCCGTATGGCAGCCATGGACAGTATGGGGGGATTGCTGAGCTGCCATCCTTCCGCACCCGGCAGTGGATCAAAGTCATACCGCATATTGAAGCGGGTGGCCTTGTTATGTCCCCACCACCCTGCGAGTCGGGGCAATGTGGAATTGCGGGCGTGACGTTCGTGTATGAAGACCGCTCCCAGGCTGCCCGGTCCCGCGTTGAGGTATTTGTATGAACACCACGCAGCAAAGTCTGCTCCCGAATCGTGTAATTGTAGTTCTACATTTCCTGCGGCATGGGCCAGGTCAAATCCCACCATGCACCCATAACGGTGCCCCAGCTCCGCAATATATTTCAGATCAAAAAACTGTCCGGTGTAGTAGTTCAGTCCGCCTATCAGGATCAGGGCAATCTTGTCCCCCTCCCTTTCCATGACCTCATCCCATTCGGCATGATCTATCAGAACATCCCTGCTTCCGGGATGGGCTACGACAAGAGCATCAGCAGGATCATACCCATGCCATTTTATCTGCGAGGCAATGGCATAGCGGTCCGATGGGAAGGCGTCGCTTTCAATCAATATCTTGTAACGTTCAGCCGTCGGCTTGTAGAAAGTGGCCATCAGCAAGTGGAGGTTGGTGGTGAGGGTATTCATAAATACCACCTCCAAAGGTTTTGCTCCGACAATCCGGGCCATGGGTTCAGTGAGAAGTTCATGATAAGACAACCAGGGATTCTTTCCATGTACATGTCCTTCCACACCCAGGTTTTTCCAATCGTCCAGTTCCTGCTGAATATAAGACTGTACTGAATCAGGCTGAAGCCCCAGGGAATTTCCACAAAAGTAGATGGAGGAAGAACCATCACTATGGGGTGGAACGAAGAACTCCTTCCGAAAAGGCGCCAGTTTGTCTTCCTGGTCCATCCGCCGGGCAAATTCCAGGGAATCCTGATAATTAAAACCGGTCAGGTTATTTATAGGTTTTGTATCGCTCATTGAAAATAAAATCCAAGTTTTTTCTGCAGTTTCTCCGGTAGCGGGATCAATTGTGACCTCGGTATCAACAGGGTTGAAATGTTATTCAGATCGGAGAAAATCTGGTGTCTTTTTGCAGTTTCCCGCAGGTATTCGTGCCCCGCCGAACCCCCTGTCCCCACACGCTTACCGATCATTCGAAGCACCATCTGGGCGTGGCGGTTGCGCCAGTCCGTAAGCGTTTCATCCACATCCTGCAGGGCTGACAGAAAACTGTAAGGCATTCTCAAAATGGGTTCATCCCTGTAAAGATTGATAAAGATAGCTGCCAATGTCGCTTCATATGAAAAGTTAAGTTCTCCTTTTTTCCTCAGCTCTTCATGTTTTTCCCTGTCTAATACCATAAGAAAATAGGTATTGGAGCTGCCGAGCATCTCCAACCGCATCTTTTTTTGCTGTTCGGTCAGGTCCTCACTAGAGTTGATGGCAGCCGACTCCTGATCCAGCATATTTTCGAGAGACTGTGTATAGCTCACCAGGAAATTGTAATTCTCCGTCTGGATGAAGGGAGTACGTTCCAGCCATTTTTCGACGAGCTCAAGCATGGTTCCATTTGCGAGGATATCATCAAAAACAGTTTGTTTTTCTTTGTCGAATGCGGAAGTAAAATGCTCCCCATTATAAGTAATACGGCGGTCATCTTTCAGTCCGAGCATGGTTTCAATGACCCGGAACTGAAAACTTTGAAATCCGGAAGCGGGAAACAAATAATCACGAAAATCGAGAAAATCGAGCGGCGTCATGGTTTCCAGAACACCGATCTGCTGGACCCCAAGCTTCAGTATTTTATTTACACGATTCAGTCGATGTACCGCCACACCAATATTCTTTTCCTCAATACGTTCGGAGCTAAAGATCTGGTGAATCGATTTCAATTCATGGATGATCTGTTTGAACCAAAGTTCATAAGCCTGGTGAACAATAATGAAAAGCATCTCATCATGGGCCATTTGACCTCCCACCCGCAGGCTTCTGGGGTGTTGTGCATCCAATAATTTATCCAGTTCCAGGTAATCCTGGTAGTGGATGGTGGTGTATTTCTCGTTATGCATACAGGGGTATGAAAATAAAGCTAAAGTTTGAATGATAAAAATAAGTTAAATCAGTGAGACTTTGATTTCAAAAGTCGCAGAGGCATTGAAATCAATCAGAGAAAGATACTGTCCATGCGCAATCGAATCCCGAGACACCGGTCATCTCCACTTCCAAAATTTATTATTTTTGATCATATCAACCAACAATTTTCAGTCATGAAAAGAAAACCAACCTATGTCCCTGTCATACTACTTATTCTATCACTATTTATCCTTAACTCCTGCGCTCCAGGCAATGTCCGCTTTGAGGAGGATACTGCCGGTTTCTGGATGGGCCTCTGGCATGGTTTTATTTCCTTTTTCACTTTTGTGATCAGCCTGTTTTCTGACAATGTGACCATCTATGAGCTGAATAACAATGGTGGCTGGTATAATTTTGGGTTCATCATGGGTATCTCGGTATTTTATGGTGGCGGATCAAAAGGATGTTGCAGATAGTCCTGAATGAAGTGACTTTCTTTTGCCTCAGACAAGACTTTGCAGGCAACCCTGCGATCCCGGCAAAAAGTTTTCACATTGATTAAGTGAAAACAGGGATGAATTTTTCCTTACCGCTTACTAAAAAGCTGTTTTTAACATCCCTTACTAGTCGATTATATATCTCGTCTACAAATCCTTAGATAGAATTACATCAAATTTATAAATGGGATCGACAGGCTGTATATTTTTTGTAAAGATCCTTGATACCACCTACCTCATTTTGCTTTCCTTCTTTGGGTTTTTTGGATTCATCATCCTCCTTATTTATCTCATGGCATCGAGGCAAAAACGAGAGCTTACAAACCTCCGCTAATGGCAATTCAGGTTTCTTTTACCCATCTGGGTCATTGGAGATGGCATCGCACTTACCAATGCTTTATCCAGGTTTTTCTTCCAGGTGAGGATATTTGGACAGGGAAAGAAACTTTAATCACAAATAAACATTTACCTCAGGCCAGTGGCATAAAAAAACCGCCCTGAAGAGCGGAC
>JARRQC010000173.1:0-6374 GCA_037382165.1 bacterium
TTTTGTGGCGAATTTTTTCTGTTGAGGTGCTTTTGCATAAAGCGCAGGTCCCTGTAGCTTACGCCATCCCCCAACCTGGCTTTGGCTTCACCCAACAGCATATCACCCTGCTCCTGAAAAAAGGCAGTCAGCTTTTTTAGTGTTTTTTCCTCTACAACATCGGTTACGGCCAAAAGTCCCCTTTCAATACAAGTGGCCAGGTGCCCCTCCACCGTGGATATGGCCAGCCCCCTTTCTTCAGCTACTTTATTGATATCGCCAAACTCCCACCACAGATCAAGACTGATATCGATGGTGTGCTTTTTAGGTTCTAATGAAGTTTTTCCCTTTCTATCGTCATTTTCAGAGGGGCCCTCTTCCCGATAGTCCCGGATAAGTTCTAGGATTTCCTCACCAAATCGTTCCAGTTTGCGCTTCCCGAATCCATGTACCTGCTGAAGCTCCCTGATCGTTGCAGGCATCAGCTTGCTGAGTGCACGCATGGTTTTCAACTGCAACACCATGTAAACGGGAATATTGAACTCATCGGATTTCATGTCCCGCCATGCCTTCAATATTGCATAAAGATCCTTATCATAATCACCTTCTGACACCTCAATCTTTCTCTTTTTCCGTGCACTTTTTTTACCCTGTGGTTCCAGCGAAGCCAGGGCTTTTTCCCTCAGGTAATCCTTCACATGAAAACCCTTGAAACAGGCTTTGAGGCATTTACTTTTATATACCCCCTCTTCATGCAATCCCCCTTCCAGTTTAACAGTAAGCCGGGAGACCTCCTTGTTGTCCGTCTCAATGACCAGGGTATCCAGCATTGACAAAATGAGCTTGTTGATCTTTTCATGAAAATAAGCTGCAGCCTTACCGATTCGCTCCTGTAACCTATCCGAAAGCATATCGTCATTTTCATTATCCAATCCGGAGGTTATGCTCCACCTCATCGGCAATGCCGGGTTGGAGACTGCCTTTGTTTTCCTTTAATATCTTAATCAACCTGTAATATGCCTTTTGCAACTGACCAAAGTCGAAAAGCTGTAACAGAAGATCCTGCCGGTATTTATTTTTCGATTGGGCAAGGCCCTCCTCATCCGGCTGATTGGATGTAACCTGCTCATTAAATGAATCTATGGTGCGATCGGTGATCAGGGTATTCCTGGAAAAAGGGGTGCTCAGCACCAGTCCTTCCAGGCTGCGGCAGCGGCTCAGTGCTACATAAACCTGACCATAAGCAAATGCCTGCTGTGCATCAATGATGGCTTTTTCGAAGGTGAGTCCCTGGCTTTTATGAATGGTAATCGCCCAGGCAAGCTTGAGCGGAATCTGGACGAATCTTCCTTCAATGGATTCGGTAATCTCTTTGGATTCGCTATCCAGGCTGTATTTCATGTGCTGCCATTCGATGGGTACAACGGTGATGGGGTGTTCTTCTCCTTCACACTGCACCAGGATATAATCTTCATTAAGGTCCGTTATTGTACCGATCTTGCCGTTGAAGAATCGCTTCTCAGGATCCGGGTCATTCTTAATGAACATCACCTGGGCATACTTCTTAAGGGATAGGACAGGTTCGGTGGGGTACATGTGCTCGGGAAAATTATCTTCAATATCGGCCCGGTATTCCATTTTAGAACCTGCAAGTTCCTTTAGCCTGGCCTCATTTACCGCCTTTGCCCTGGCATTGTGAGTGGTCAGCAGGATATACCCGTCATCACCGGGTTTTACATCCGGATTGTACCTGCTGTTCAATTCATCGCTAACCGTTTTATCCACCTTGTTGTCCCGGATCTTATTCAACAGATCGATAAAATTACGGTCTGTCTGCCGGTATACCTGTTGTAATTCGATGGTTACATAATCTGTTTTCTGTAATGCCTTGCTGCTGAAGAAGAAGGGTGAAGCATAATAGGTATTGATCAAACGCCATTCTTCTTCCTTGATAACCGGGGCCAATTGCTGCATGTCACCGATCATGAGGAGTTGTACCCCGCCGAAGGGTTTACTGCTGGGCCGGAACCTCCGCAAGGTTTGATCGATCCCATCAAGCAGATCTGCTCTCACCATGCTGATCTCATCAATAACCAGCAGGTCCAGGCTCCTGATGATATTTCTTTTCTCGGCACTGAATCTCTTAAAACCCTGTGTGCCGCTATCGTTGAATCCGGGGACATTGGGGCCAAAGGGAAGTTGGAAAAAGGAGTGAATGGTGACACCACCTGCATTGATCGCAGCGACTCCGGTCGGAGCGACAACAATCATACGTTTGGGAGAATTCTGCCTCAAATAGTGCAGGAATGTAGTTTTACCGGTGCCCGCTTTGCCTGTCAGGAAAACATGTCTGCCTGTATACTGCACAAAATTCAGGGCAAGCCGAAGTTGAGGATTGAAATCCATGACTTTTAAAATTAATTAATTTGATTTGGATGATAAAAATAACAAAAACAGGGGTAAGATCAGAGTAAAAAGAAAAGGCTGATCATAAAAAAGGTGCCGAGGAGAAACCCCCCGTATACCTGACCGACATTGTGTGCATTCAGTCTGAGTCGGGCAAAAGCTGTGAACCCTGCTATCAGTATGATCAGCGAAAGTAACAAGCGCAAATCCAGCTGAAGTGCCAGGTCAAATCCCAAAAATGTTCCGAACAGTCCGCCCAGGGCAACCATGTGGATCGAGATCTTGGTTAAATAATTGATCAGCAAACTGACGATGACAAGCAGCGTGGCACCCAGCATGAAAATATTGAAAATCGCAAAATGGGGTCCCTGCTTAAGCAGGTAGTAGGTCATATAAAAGAAAATAGCAACAATAAACAGGGGCAATATCCTTTCCTGCCTGGTTTCCATTTGAAGTGACCGTATCCTTCCGAGTTTCAACAATATCACCATGATAAGCGCCGGAAGGGCGAAGGAGGTCAGGAAGACGAACAATACCGTGAGGTATCTGAAATGCTGCGGCAGGATCAGTGTAAAATGGGTTTTGGTATTGATAAAGATGAGCATGGCATAAGTTGGTATCAAAAGGGGGTGAACCAACAAAGAGATTATTTTGGCCAGGCGTTCCTCCATCTAACTGAGTTCCTTCCTCAGGCGGGCCACGGGAATATTCAATTGCTCACGATATTTGGCAACCGTACGGCGGGCTATATTGTAGCCTTTTTCATTCAGCATATCTTTCAGGTATTCATCCGTAAACGGCTTTTTCTTGTTTTCTGCATCAACGATATCCTGAAGGATTTTTTTGATCTCGCGGGTAGACACCTCTTCTCCATCCTCTTTCTGCATTGATTCGCTGAAGAAGCTCTTCAACAGGTACGTCCCGAAAGGGGTCTCCACATATTTGCTGTTGGCCACCCTTGAAATCGTGGATATGTCAAGACTGACCTTTTCAGCAATATCCTTCAGGATCATGGGTCTCAGTTTTGTCTCATCCCCGGTAAGGAAATAATCATACTGGTATTCCATGATCGCTTGCATGGTGGCGTAAAGCGTATTCTGGCGCTGCTTGATCGCTTCGATAAACCATTTGGCTGAATCCACCTTTTGTTTGATGAACGAATAGGCTTCCCGCTGTTTTTTTGTCTTTTTCTGCCTGCTCAGGGCATTGATCATTCCTGCATAATGATTGCTTACCCTCAGTTCGGGCGAATTCCAGGAGTTCAATGTCAGTTCCAGCTCACCATTTGTATTGGTAATTTTAAAGTCCGGGATAATGTAATGGTTGGTGCGGGAGGTTTCGCTCAGGGAATTGCCTGGTTTGGGATTCAGGACAAGGATCTCGTCCAGGGCGGCTTTGAGCTGTTCTTCGTTCACCTCGCCACGTTTCATGATCTTCTGGTAATGCTTTTTGGTGAATTCATTAAAATAACGATTCACGATCCTGATGGCCAGGTCCAGGTCCTTGTCCGGCTCTTCTTTCTTTTTCCTTTTAAGCTGTATCAGTAAGCACTCCTGCAGATTTCGGGCACCGACGCCCACCGGGTCAAACTGCTGTATGATCTGAAGAACCTCTTCAATTTCTTTCTTGCTGGTTTCTATATTTTGTGTGAAAGCCAGGTCATCCAATATGGAATCTACCGAACGCTGCAGGTAGCCTGAATCATCAATATTACCAATAATATAAAGGCCAATCTTATATTTCTCTTCACTCAATGACCTGAGGCCCAGCTGCTCGCGGAGCAACTCATGAAAACTGGTCCCTGAAGTAAAGGGAATCTCGCGATATTCATCATCCGCGCTCCGGTTACTTACCCTGGTTTTGTAATCCGGAAAATCATCGTCATCATCGAGGTAATCGTCAAAATCAAATTCTTCCTCCTTTTCGATCTTTTCCTCTTCCAGGTCATCGCTTTCGTAATCATCCTGGTCAGCGGCTCGCTCATCATCCTCCCCTTCCGCGGCATCCACTTCAAGGGCAGGGTTCTCCTCGATTTCCTGCTTGATCCTCTGCTCCAGTCCGATGGTAGGTATCTGCAGCAATTTCATCAGCAGGATCTGCTGCGGTGACAGCTTCTGAAGTAATTTTTGCTGGAGACGTTGGTTGAGCATAAAAGCAATGTTATCAAATACGTTATACACAAAATTAGACAAAAATCTATATGGCATGATTTTGGTTAACGTTTTTTACCAAAACCTGTCCCAGGCCCGCTGATCCGACCTATCCCTTCTCATTCGAGAAACCCGGAATAAATTATATGGTATTACAGATTCGCCGGAATGAATAGATATAGTAGGCCCCGCTAGCAGAAATTAATAAACAACCTCTGAGCAAACCCGCGACCTATCGGAATAGCACTCGGGATCAGCTAAACTAAAACTCACAGTTCAATGGTGTCCTTGGAAAGGGAATGACATCACGGATATTTCCCATGCCTGTCAGGAATAGCATCAGCCGCTCGAATCCAAGGCCAAAACCGGAATGTGGCACCGTCCCGAACTTCCGCGTTTCAAGGTACCACCACATGGATTCTTCGGGAATATCCATCTCACGCATCCGCCGGAGCAATTTATCATAGACTTCTTCACGTTGTGATCCGCCTATGATCTCACCGATCTGGGGGAACAGGACATCCATGGCCCTGACGGTTTTACCGTCATCGTTTTGTTTCATATAAAATGCCTTGATCTCCCTGGGATAGTCCGTGATGATCACCGGCTTCTTAAAATGTTTTTCAACAAGATACCTTTCGTGTTCCGATTGCAGGTCTGCTCCCCATCCTTCGATGAGATACTGGAATCGCTTTTTCTTGTTGGGTTTGGAATTGCGAAGTATGTCAATGGCTTCGGTATATGTAATCCTTTCAAATTGGTTTTCCAGCACAAAATTCAACTTCTCGATCAGTTCCATTGCTCGCTCTTCCGCCTTTTTGTTCTTTTCCTCATCCTGTTGCCGCTTGCTTAAAAACAGCAGGTCCTCCATACAATGCTCCAGTGCGTAACGGATCAGGTATTTAAGCATATCCTCTGCAAGGTCCATATCATCATGGATATCATAGAAGGCCATTTCGGGCTCGATCATCCAGAACTCTGCGAGATGTCTTGTCGTGTTTGAATTTTCCGCACGGAAGGTGGGACCGAACGTATAGACCTTGGAGAGAGCCAGTGCAGCCAATTCCGCTTCAAGTTGACCGGAAACCGTCAGGTTGGCCGGCTTACCGAAAAAGTCCCGGCTGAAATCCACATCCCCTTGATCATCTTTAGGGACATTCACCAGGTCGAGTGTGGAAACCTGGAACATCTCTCCGGCGCCTTCCGCATCAGAAGAGGTGATGATGGGTGTGTGAATATTGTAAAACCCATTGTCATTAAAGTACTTATGGATAGCAAAGATCATGGCATGCCGGATACGGGTGATGGCCCCGAAAGTACTCGTCCTGAACCTGAGATGTGCTTTCTCACGCAGGAATTCCAATGTGTGCTTTTTGGGCTGCAACGGGTATTCATCCGGATGCGCCGTACCCAAAATCTCTATCTTATTTGCCTTTAACTCCACATGCTGACCGCTGCCGGGCGATTCAATGATCATCCCATCGACAGAAAGTGCAGCACCAGTATGCACCCTGTCGAGAATTTTCTCCACTTCCGGGTTCATGTCGACGACTACCTGCAGATTCTTAATTGTTGTCCCGTCATTGAGTGCGATGAAAGTCACATTCTTACTACCCCGCTTCGTACGCACCCATCCTTTCACATTGATCTCCTTACCGTAATCCGTTGAGGCCAGAAGCGTCTTAATTTCGTATCTATCCACCTTTACCTATGTCTTATTATTAAACATGCAAAGCAACTAAAATTCGCCGAATTAGGATACCTGTCCCCTGTACTTTTTCCAGCGTAAATGCTCTCTTTCCATCAGTGCATCAAACTTTGGCGGCATATCTATTTTAC
>JARRQC010000174.1:0-10831 GCA_037382165.1 bacterium
ACCAGGAGGGGCGAACGCTGACAGATGGGGAGATTGGAGAGATTACTAAAAAGCTTTTCGACCTGCGCCCGTATAAGATCGTTGACCGCTTTAACCTGAAAAAGCCTATTTTTCTTTCGACTGCCTCTTACGGACATTTCGGAAAAGAAGCCTATGAAAAGGAGGTCCAGCTTGCTTCTGGCTCCGAAAAGGTTACCTTTTTTGGTTGGGAAAAGCTGGACAGGGTGTCTGACATTAAAAAGGAATTCGATATATCTTAACTTCTTGTTTATCACAAAAAAACCCGGTATTGGAAAGAATACCGGGTTTTTTTAATGTATGATATATCTCTTATCTCTGGATCACTAATTTTTTAGTCTGGTAAACATCATTATTAACCAGTAAGGAATAGAAATAGATTCCGTTCTCAAGTCCGGAGACATCGAGGATCAGTTTACTGCCATTCCTTTCCAAACGGGCACTTCTTACTTCTGCACCCAGCAGGTTGAAAACCTTTACCTCAGCCTGGTCCACCTTATCCGTAAGACGGTAATCCATGCTCACCATTTGGTTAGCCGGATTGGGATACAGTTCAGACACGGAACCTCCAATCATGGATTCTTCAGCGATGCCTGCCGGTGTGGCCATATATTTAGCAATGACAGACACATTCTGGTCAGGATTATCCATGTTATAAAAGGTATACTTCACGTAGGAGGTACCAATAATACCATTGGGCAGGTAATGTCCTGAAAACAGTTCCGGAGCGCTTGATTCATTACCTTCCAACAGGTGATACTGAGGAGAGTCCTCTGTAGCCGGAGGATAACATAATCCCCAGCAAAACTGGCTCAGGGCACCTTCAACCAAAAAGATCCTTTCACGTTTGACCTTTATGTTCATAGCTTTGTCCGTAGCATTGGTCACTACGGCATGGCAGACAATCTCCGCTGCATTGGCATCACCATAGGCATAAATGGTATCCGTTACCGGTTTACCATTCCAGGAAAGGGTAAGATCCTGGGCATTGAGAAAAGCCGCTGAGAAAAAGAGGGAGATTAAAACAAAGAGTAATTTTTTCATCATAGCTTATTGTTATTTTCTACAAAATTTATCAATAATCATTCCAAATAATGGGGCAAAAATAATTAAATTCCTTTTGTATGAAAGTCCTAAACCATTTTAACATAAACAATAAAGCGGATTTTCGAGGGGGCCGTATGCTAGCCAAATAGCAAGGGCTTCACTTGCTTTTATGCAAAACAACAGGTGGTTAAGGTCTCTTAACCTATCCTGCTGATCCGTTCAAGGGCCTCGATGGAAAGGATTTCAATATTTTTTCCCCGGGTGGCGATGATCTTTTCTTTTTTGAATTCCTTCATAATGCGAAGAACACTTTCTATGGACAGACCTGTCAGGTCAGCAAGGTCACTTCGTGTAATGGGAAGGCAGAATTTCTCAGACTTGAATACCCTGTTGGCCAGACAAAGCATTAGATCGGCAACCAGTCCGTGGGATTGTTTACGTGTGAGACAAAAGAACCTGCCATATACCTGTGCAGCATTTTCATTTTGAATATTGATCATTTCATAGGCAAACTTCGGATTCCGTCTGATCAGATTTTTAAAAACACCCACATCGATCAGGCTGGCTTCCGCATCTACATAAGCTGTCGCTGAGTAAATAAATGCATTGTTACCATCATAAATCGACGACAAGCCAATAAAGTGTTCAGGCGGGATGATTTTCAGCACCAGGTCTTTTTGCCCTCCCTCAATATGCACCTTGACAAGCCCTTCCGTCAAATAGATGACATGCGATGCAAAGGAACCCTGTTTGGCGATTACTTCACCCTTCTTGTACTTGATGTCAACGGAATTCCTGGAAAGGATTTCACTTTCCTCTTGGGTAAGCACATCAAAGCATGCTGAGTGCTTGTTTTCTACCAGACAACTGCTCGGAGGTCCTATTTTATCCCTAAACATAGTAATCGGCGGCAAAGATATTAAATATTGAAGTGACCCGTATCGTCAATTTATTTTATGTCAAATTACAGTTTTTCATATAACCCATTACAGAACTCAAAGTTCAAAGCGTAAGCATCAGCTCCATAGTTTTGTTAACAAATTAACAAAGCAAAAAAACATCATTTATTAATCTTTAAAAAACAGAAAAATGAAAAAATTGATGCATTATTTTTTAATTGCCTTTGCGATTCCGGCAATTATGCTAACCGGCTGTAAGGATGACAATCCCGAACCAACGGAAGCCGGTTTTCAGACCTTGAAAAACTATATGGTAGACAACGGTCTTGATCTGCCCGATTTGTTGAACTCACCCACTAAATGGGTTGTTGCACCGACACTGAAATCTGAAGGCGGAATTGTGGATGCTGACAACAATTACTCCATCCCTGATTATCATGTTTTTGATCTCCGCAGTTCAGACGACTTTGCAAAAGGACATATCAACGGAGCGATCAATGTATCCCTGGCGAATGTGATTGACAAAGCCAATGAAGTGGGTAAAGATAAACCCATCCTGGTGGTTTGCTATTCAGGACAGACTGCCGGCCGTGCCGTGATGGCGCTTCGCCTTTCAGGATTTGCTGATGCACAGGTGATGAAATTCGGATTCTCCTACTGGTCATCAGATGAGGATTTCGACAAATGGTCAGGCAAGACACTTAATGGAGCCGGTGACCAGGCTGCTGGAAACAGCAACTGGAATACAGAGGCTGCTCCAAGCCTGCCAAGCAATGATTACCCGACATGGACAGCAGGCTCCACGGATGGTGCCGCCATACTTGCTGAACGTGTGAATGCCATGTTAGGAATGTCTGGCTGGGGAGTGGCTGCCAACGCACCGTTGGATAATCCTGATGGTTACCATATCTACAATTACTGGAGCGATACAGACTTTACCAAATACGGACATTACCAAGGTGCCTATCAGATGATGCCTGTGGCAATTGCCAACGACGGTTTGACAGCCTTCCCTAAGTCGGATGAATTCCTGCTTTATTGCTACACCGGTCAAACTTCTTCCTTTGCCGTAGCATGGCTTCAGGTACTCGGATACAATGCCAAGAGCATTTTCTACGGTGTCAATAACCTGCAATATACCGCACTGAAAGACGGCGGTGCTACTGTCTGGACACATTCTCACGATTATCCTTACAAAACTGGTAAATAGCCTGCTTTGACAATATCACCGGCAGGCGGCTGAAGCCGCCTGCCGGTATTTCAATCGATAACCCTAAAACCTTAAATCATGAAAAGAATCGCCTTCCTCAGTATGCTGATAACCTCATTAACGCTGTTATCCCATACTGCTTTTACGCAGGGATGCGTTGAATCCACGTCAGATGACGGACCGCAGGTCATTGGATACATTCAACCGGAATGGTCTTATTTCTTCTTTGGCCAGGATGAAAATAACAACGCTGTAAAGCCTAACACCTTTTATTTCCGGCGTGCACGTTTTGGTGTTGTCGGGAGTATTCCATATGACATCAGCTATTATGCGCTTGTTGAATTCAGCCCGCTGGCCACAGGGCAACCTCATCTTCTGGATTTCTTTGTTTCCTATGCTCCTTTTGGAAAGTATGTGAAGTTCTCTTTCGGACAATTCAAATCCCCCTATAGTTTCGAGCTGGCCCAACCCTGCTGGGGATTGCATACCATCAACCGTTCTGTAGCCGTTACCCAGCTTGCAACTCCTTTTCGTGAATTACAATTCATGGTACTGGGCGGTTTCGGAAAAGACAGGGACGTGATCTCCTATTCTGTATCCGTTTTGAACGGTACGGGGCTTAATGTCATGGACCAGTATCAATGGGATGGTGATACCAGCAGTGTGGCCAATGCCAACAAAGATATTGCAGGAAGAGTAGTCTTTTCACCCTGGGAGTGGCTGTCGATTGGAGCCGGGGCCCGTACGGGTCTTATCGGTGTCAAAGATGAATTTGGCAGGTCGCAAAGTAAGACACGTTATGGTGTGGATTTCAATTTTGAAAAATGGAACTTCCGTTTGCAGGGAGAATACCTCTGGGGTGTCGATGTGCTTGAGGAAGGCAGTTCCGGAAATACAGGCGGCGGCTGTGGCGGAAAAAAGTCAACCAGTGCGGTTAGCTACCAGGAATTCAACAAATCCGGATTCTGGGTTCAGGCCATGTACATGACTCCATTCAGACTCGAACCTGTCGTCAAATATGAATATTATGACCCGGATGGTTCATCCTACAGTTACTATTTCGGGGTAACCCAAAGTGCCTACACACAAAGCATTCTTACCATTGGTCTGAACTATTTCATCAACGACTGGACAAGGATACAGGTGAACTACCTCTATGCTGCAGAAGGAAAAACCCACGGCCTGGTTAACGAATACGACAATGATATGCTGATGATCCAGGCCCAGGTCAAATTTTAATAACACATAAAAATCATAGAACCATGAGAACATTTATTGCAACTTTATTCGCCGTCCTGTTTAGTTTTTCACTCCTGGCACAGGGAGACATTATCAGTGCGGCAGATTTTATGAAACTCACCAAGTCGGATAAAAACCTGGTGATCATTGATGCGAGTAAAGCGGATACCTATCAAAAGATGCATGTAAAAAATGCTGTTAACGTTCCCGTGGCATCACTCAACAAGGAAGGAAATGAGATCGAAGGGATACTGAAAAGCCCGGCAGACCTCGCCACCTTATTCGGTGATGCAGGTGTCAGCGAAAGCAATACCATTGTTGTTTATGACGAGGGTTCCCAAAAATATTCGTCGCGGGTATACTGGACACTTAAATATCTCGGAGCCCCCAATGTAAAGATCCTGCACAAGGATATGGATATGTGGAAAAAATCACGCGTACCCATTACTAAAATGCCGACTCCCAAAAGGAAAGCTACCTTCACACCCAGGGTAAACAAGGCGTTATATGCAGATATCAATGAGGTAAAAAGCGGAAAAGCAAAGATTGTAGACGTTAGGGATGCTGAAGAATTCAGCGGCGCTGCCGACAACAGTGATGGCCACCTTCCGGGCGCCATTAACCTCAACTATAAGGATTTGCTTACAGATACAGAAGCTTTCAAAACAATGGATGACATGGCCAAAACGGTTACCTCCTACGGCTTGACACCTGATACGCCCATTATTTGTTATTGTCGCACAAGCGTAAGGGCAGCGGTAATGTACGCAGCACTGGTCAATGTACTGGGATTTAAAGATGTTAAGGTATATGACGGCGCTTACCTGGAATGGGTAGCCATGGGCAACAAAGTAGAAACCAAAGCCGGTGTATCCGTTAAGAAATCTTCAGGAAGTTCAGGAGGTGGCTGCTGATCCCTGCAACCATAACTTTAAAAAATAAACTGACACATGTTTTGCCAGAACTTCAGAAAGGAAGTGCATGATGAGGAACTTTGCCAAAAAGTCTTCGAGAAAATGAACAAGACAGAAAGATACCATTGTGTACAAAAAAAGGGCAGGGAATTGATTTCACGGCAAATCTCCGATCATATGATCTGCCTTTTTCTTTATGAAGAAGAAATAGACCTTACAGGTTTGTTCTGAGTAATTAGTTTTAATAATGGTGATTCAGGGGGCTGTTTTTGCAGCCCCTTGTTTTTTTACTGAAAAAGTCCCTCGAGCAACTGATCATCCGCTACATTGGGAAGTGTAACTTTGAGGTCCGGATTTCTATCCATGGCTCTGCTTATCGCGGAGACAGCTCCCGGATTCCTGGCCCAGCTTCTGCGTGAGATGCCGTTATTCACATCCCAGAAAAGCATCGACTCCAGTCTGCGATCCGCTTCCCGGCTTCCATCCAGCAACATGCCGAACCCACCGTTGATCACTTCTCCCCAGCCGACACCGCCTCCATTGTGCAGGGAAACCCAGGTCGCCCCCCGGAAAGCATCACCGATGACATTCTGGACCGCCATATCCGCAGTGAAACTTGATCCGTCATAGATATTGGATGTTTCCCGAAATGGTGAGTCCGTACCCGAGACATCGTGATGGTCCCTGCCCAGGACAATGGGACCTTTAATCTCTCCCTCCCGGATAGCGCGGTTAAATGCTGCCGCAATCCTGATCCTGCCTTCCGAATCCGCATAAAGGATGCGTGCCTGTGATCCGACTACCAGTTTATTTTCCCTTGCCCCATTGATCCACTGGATATTATCGGCCATCTGGCTTTGGATCTCCTGCGGAGAATTAGACATGATCTCCTGCAGGACTTGCGAGGCAATCTGGTCTGATCTTTCAAGATCATCCGGATCACCAGTAGTACAAACCCAACGGAAAGGACCAAATCCAAAATCAAAAAACATAGGACCCATAATATCCTGTACATATGATGGATATTTAAAATGGATCCCATCATCTGCCATGACATCCGCACCTGCGCGGGATGCTTCCAACAGGAAGGCATTACCGTAATCAAAGAAATAGGTACCTTTCGCTGTGTGACGGTTAATGGCTTTTGCATGCCTGCGCAAACTTTCCTGTACTTTTTCCTTGAATAGTTGGGGCTGCTCCGCCATCATACGGTTGGACTCCTCAAAACGCTGTCCTGCCGGATAATAACCTCCTGCCCATGGATTGTGAAGTGAAGTCTGATCTGAACCGAGGTCAATATATACGTCCGCTTTGTCAAACTTTTCCCAAACATCTACAATATTGCCCTGGTAGGCGATGGAAACCACTTCTTTGTTCGCTTTTGCCTTGTTTACCCTTTCCACCAGTTTGTCAAGGTCATCGATCACCTCATCAACCCATCCCTGGGCATGTCTTTTTTGGGTCGCGGCCGGATTAATTTCAGCCGTTACCGAAATGAGCCCGGAAATATCGGCTGCCTTGGGCTGCGCCCCTGACATCCCTCCCAGCCCTGCCGTGACGAACAGTTTTCCTGCAAAAGGGTCTTCTTCCCCCTTCACTACTTTTCTTGCGGCATTCATAATTGTAATGGTCGTACCATGGACAATCCCCTGTGGACCGATATACATATAGGAACCGGCAGTCATTTGTCCGTATTGGGAAACGCCAAGGGCGTTAAATCGCTCCCAGTCGTCCTGTGAGGAATAGTTCGGAATGACCATTCCATTGGTCACTACCACCCGCGGTGCTTCCTTATTCGAAGGAAAGAGTCCCATGGGATGGCCGGAATACATGGCCAGTGTCTGCTCATCCGTCATCTCAGCCAGGTATTGCATGGTTAGCAGATATTGAGCCCAGTTTTGAAAAACGGCGCCATTCCCGCCATAGGTAATCAGTTCATGAGGATGCTGTGCAACTGCCTGGTCCAGGTTATTCTGGATCATCAGCATAATGGATGCTGCCTGCTTGGATCGGTGCGGATAAGCATCTATCGGACGGGCATGCATCGCATAATCAGGCCTGAAACGATACATGTAAATGCGACCGTATTTTTCAAGCTCTTCAGCAAATTCCGGGGCCAGTTCTTTATGAAAACGTACGGGAAAATAGCGCAGGGCATTTTTTACAGCCAGCCTTTTCTCATCAGCGGATAATATATCTTTTCTTTTGGGGGCATGACTTACACTGTCATCCCGTTTCCTCGGTGGAGGTAATTCATCAGGAATGCCTCTTAATATAGCTTCTTTGAATGCGTGATCTACCATTTCTGTATTTTGAATCCCATTGCAAAATTACAATAAAACTATCGCTGGGTAAAGGAAAGCCAGAGGTAATGTCCTGCAAATGTTATATCCCTTCCCGCGCGTTTTTCATGATATTGAAAAGGAATTCACGGGCCCTGAACAATTGAGCCTTTACCGTTCCCAGTGGCAGGTCAAGTTCCTGTACGATCTCATCATAGGAATATTCCTTAAAGTAACGCAACTCGATCAGTTTTTTATAATGGGGTTTCAGGCGTTGCACCACCTCACGCATGGTGTCGATCTTTTGTTCCTTGATGAATTGTTCTTCCGGGTCAGGTCCTTCCGCGGCGATATTTGAGGTGATGGACCCATCAATGGTATCATACTCCCTGTCGATGGCTTGCTGGCCCTTCTTCTTCCTTCGCATGAAATCAATACAGTTGTTGGTGGCGATCTTAAACAACCAGGTACTGAACGCATATTCCGGCGTATACTGGTCCAGGTTCTTAAAAGCTTTGCCAAACGCTTCGATCGTCAGGTCTTCCGCATCATGGGGATTCTGGGTCATCTTCAGCATCATATAATAGAGAGAATCACGGTAATAGCGGAGCAATTCGGCATAAGCCTGCTGATCCCTGTCCTTCAGGGCAAGCTGGATCAACTCGTAATCCCTTTGACCTTTCTCTGTAAGCTGTGTACTTATTTCCATTGAGCCGGTTTACTGAAAATGCTGATCAGCGATAGGAATTGCAGTAACAACACATGAAACACTTCCCAGATGAGCGAAAATATCAATAATTGACCATCCCCGAATAGCTAAGGGTAAAAGGGAAAAGGAGAACATAAGGACAAGCCCGGCATAAAAACCTGTTTGTGTAAGGCCAAAAAGTCCCAGAAGCAACTTGAATTTAAACTTATAGTTACGGGCTGTACTGAGATGCCTACGCTTTTGCTTCAGCCAGGCAGCGAAAGTTTTTTTGGCCTCAGAATAGGAAAAGCTCTCGCTATCAACCGCTACACTTGTATTTTTCCTATTGGCCACCTGGTTGATAAAAAGGTCATCATCTCCTGAACTGATCTTGTAGTGTGCGGTAAAACCCTTATTGCGAAAGAAAGTGGATCGCTTGTAAGAAAGATTCCTCCCCACACCCATATAGGGCATGCCGGCCATGGCGAAGGAAAGATATTGCATGGCAACCATAAATGTATCATACCGGACCAGACGATTGGTGAAACCGGGTGCTTTTTTATAAGGTCCGAAACCTATCACAATTTCTGTCTCTTCCGAATAGTGGCTTACCATGCTCTCTATCCATCGGTCGCCGGCAGGTGTACAATCCGCATCCGTTAAAAGCAATACCTCATTTTTGGCCGTTTTGATACCTAGTGACAAGGGGAATTTCTTACCGGTAAAAAAATTCAGCTCTCGATCGATCTGAACCACTTTCAACCGTTTGTCCTTCTGCTGGATCTCTTTTAAATACATGGCCGATTCATCATCAGACGCATGATTCACTACGACCACCTCAAACTCCGGATAGTTTTGCTGCAGAATCAACGGCAGGTTCTTCGCAAGGTTGTGGTATTCATTACGGGCGGCAATGACGACAGAAACAGGCGGTTTATCCCCTTCAACTGCATCCGGTTTCCTGTAGAACACGAGCCTGCTGAACACCAATCCGTAAAACAACATCTGAACGAGAAAGGAAAAGCCGGTGATGATGACCAGGATCAGTTCAAATGTTGACATAAGAGGATTGTGATAGATGTTCTTTCTACAAACCACAAAATTAATCTAATGTAGGCGCTGACTTCTTTCTACCATTAATTTTAATTAACAGTGTTCATCATTTCTTTGGCTTTTTGTCTATCTGCTAATCAGCTATCTTTGCGCCATTCATAACAGACTATGGATTTTACACTGCAAAAGACCGATCCACAAAGTGCAGCCCGTGCAGGACTTCTAAAAACCGATCATGGAGAGATCGAAACACCTGTCTTTATGCCAGTGGGCACGGCCGGTTCCGTCAAAGGGGTACATTTTTCAGAATTGGTAAACGATATCAACGCCCCAATCATCCTGGGAAATACCTATCATCTCTATCTCCGGCCGGGTACTGATCTAATTGAAAAGGCAGGCGGATTGCACCGTTTTATCGGATGGGAACGTCCTTTACTGACAGATAGTGGCGGCTACCAGGTTTATTCACTGACAGATATCCGGAAACTGAAAGAAGAAGGGGTAACTTTTCAGTCCCATATCGATGGCTCCCGGCATGAGTTTACTCCTGAAAATGTGATCGATATACAACGTTCCATTGGAGCGGATATCATCATGGCCTTTGATGAATGCACCCCCTATCCCTGTGATTATGACTATGCTTCCCGGTCGATGGAGATTACACATCAGTGGCTTGGACGCTGTATCAAAAGATTTGAAGCGACGGAGCCGCGGTATGGATATGATCAGAGCCTCTTTCCCATTGTTCAGGGCAGTACTTACCGTGATCTCAGGCAACAATCCGCTGAATTCATCGCAAGACAGGATGCGCAAGGGAATGCCATAGGAGGGCTGTCTGTTGGTGAACCCCATGAAATGATGTACGAGATGACGGAATTGGTATGCAATATACTTCCTGCCGGCAAACCACGTTATCTAATGGGTGTTGGCACACCCGCCAATATCCTGGAAAGCATCGCACTTGGCGTGGATATGTTCGATTGTGTCATGCCGACCAGGAATGGCCGGAACGGCATGTTGTTTACGCGCGAAGGGGTAATCAACATCAAAAACAAGAAATGGGAAAGGGATTTCAGTCCGATAGATCCTGAAGGAGATAGCTTTGTTGACTCGGCTTACTCAAGGGCTTATGTACGTCACCTGTTTGCTGCCCGGGAAATGTTGGGAGGGATCATCGCCAGTATACACAACCTGAATTTCTACCTGTGGCTGGTCGGCGAAGCCAGAAATCATATCATGACCGGTGATTTTGCGGATTGGAAAAAAGTGATGGTAGAGAAAGTAAGCAGAAGATTATAATTATAGATATAAGAAAAAGAAGAAGTTATGCTGCAAGAAATAATGGCAAATCAAGACCAGGAATAAAGATGAAATCTAGTCACATGGATTCTAATTGTTAACCACCTTTATCTTTGTACTTTAACCTTTTTCTTGAACATCATGCGTATCATCGATAAATATATCATCAGGAAGTTTCTGGG
>JARRQC010000175.1:0-5470 GCA_037382165.1 bacterium
GAGATAATATAGGAGAAGTTGGCCACAATGCTCAGGTTAGTCAGGGTAGGACTGACAAAGCCAAAATGCTGCCTGAACTCGATCTCACTCCCGTAGACGGTTCCATCGCCCACATTCCGCGGTTGAAAGGATCCGGTCTGTGTTGCAAACTGGACGATCTCAATGGGGTTGAGGAAGCGTTTGTAAAATAAGCTGAAGGAAACCATCCGCCCACGGTCCTGGAAATATTCCCACCGCAGGTCGACATTATGAATGTTGGTACTGACGAGGTTTCCATCCCAGTAAACCTGACCTGCCACGGGATCGGAATCCTGGAAAAGACCTCCAACAAAGGTACGTGAACTTACCGGATCATATATTTCCGCATAGGAAAGTTCCTTAAACGAGGGCCTGGCGATGGTCATGGTATAGGATCCCCTCAGGTTCATTTTTTCATTCAACTGGTAGATCAGATTGACCGATGGAAAGAAATCGAGGTCGTCCAGCACGATATCATTATCCAGCACGATGGTTCCCAATTGGTTTTGTCCGGTATATCGCTGGGTATACATCTCCATCCTTACACCCAGGATAGCCTTAAACCTCCTGAACGGATAAAAATCGATCATGGCATACGCCGCCTGGCTGCTTACATTGGAAACAAACTCGTTAGGGTTATTTGTTGAACCGTCCTGCGCAATGAATGGTGCCTCAATGGTTGTTCCCTTGGCTGGGTCGCCTCCCGGATAACCACCATAGGTCCATAGATTTTCTTCCCAGAAAAGTTCATTTGGATCTCCCATCAGTGGAATACCCCTTATATTCAGGTTGTAATTATAAATGATAAAATCCCGTTCTTTATAGGTATAAGCTCCTCCGAACTGAACTTTTGCCTCTCTTTCCCACCATGAGAATTCCTTGGTAACATGGACAACCCCGGGAAGGTTGATCTCGTTCAGGTCACGCCATATCCTTTCCGGGAAACCGGACTCGGTTCCAATTGAAAGAAGATCCCCACGGTAAACATATCTTGTAAAACGGATATCAGGTTCATACATCCTTGACATGGTGGGTGACAGTTTCCATTCAATGGTCCATTGTGAAGTGGGGAAATTATGCTTACCGGAGAGGTATAAATTGCTGAGAGAACGTTGACTGTATCCCAGATTATGCTGAAATCCTTCAAAAATGCTGCCCTGGTCTGAAGAGGCATAGTCAAAAATAGCAGCCTGTGATTCACCATTCTGAATATGAAGCAGATTCAGGCGAAATTTCGATTTTTTTGTTTTGACAGCGAGACCGGCTAAACCTGTCCAGATGACAGATGAAGTTGCAAAATCTCCAACCTGGTATTCCCGACGGTCCATTTCATAAATATCGGGGTTACCGGAAAGTCCGTAACGACCAAATTCAGCATCCGGATAGAAAATGGTTTCTGCCTTGTAAGACAGCGCTACATCATAACCTACCGTTACTTTGTTCAGATTGAATTGATTTCCGAAGTCCGCGGCAACGGAAAAATCCATGTAGTTCATGCTGGCATAAGCAGCCAGGTTTGGATTGAAACTTTCCAAAATCTCACGGTAGCGCTGACCTTTTACGCCATCCGGATCAACGACTACCTGCGAAAAGAAGGGGATGTTTTCAGTAGCTGGTATCGTTCGGGTACCATCGTCATAACCCAGCCAATCTGTTTTTCCTCCGTTGTATTTGAGAAACCCGCTGTTAAAATGCATGGAAGGATTGTACTGGGCGCTTAATGAAATGTTGGCTTTACGCTTCTCCGGAAAATCCTTGATGTTGATATCAATTATACCACCGGTAAAATCTGCAGGCAGGTCTGCAGAGAAAGATTTGAAAATGATCAGATTATCGATAATCCCTGTCGGGAAAATATCCATCTGCAGGGTGTTGCGGTCAGGATCCAGACCGGGTATATCGACACCGTTCATGATGGTCTTGGTGTAGCGGTCACCCAATCCCCGGACATAAACATAGCGACCTCCCTGAACCGATACACCGGGCACTCTTTTAATGGATGCGGCAGCATCTGAATCCCCTGTCTTTCGAAAGGCAGCGGATGAAATACCATCAATGACATTGGCAGATTTCTTTTTGATGGTCATCAGGGCAGCCTCTGTATTCTGAACCTGTTGAGCCGTGATGACGACTTCTGTAAGATCAAAAGAGGTTTCCTGAAGCCGTATATTTTCAAGGAGTGTTACTTCATCTTCCTTTACGTTTACTCCTTCAATTAGAATCGTCTCATATGAAATGAATGATATCCTGATCTTATAGGTGCCGGCAGGGAGGGAAAGGTTGAATTCTCCATCCAGGTCGGTTAGCGAACCTGAGGTGGTACCCTCCGCAAAAATGGTTACCCCGGGTAGGAATTCACCCGTTGCCCCGTCAAATACCTTACCTCTGATGAGGCCATTCTGGGCATGAACAAAATAAGAGAATGACAAGATTAATACAGCGAGAAAGATTTTCAATTTGTACATGACGGGTTTCGAATAAAAAAATGAAAACTCGCAAACTTAAAAAGTCTGCGAGTTTGTTTTACATATGTAAGCTGATTTTAAAAATCATTTAATTCACCATTTTTTGCTGCCCAGGTCCAGCCAAACTGGCTCAAGTCAGCACCTACAGTGTTGCTGCCTGCTGCTACCCAGGATGCGTGAACATCAGTTCCATCTTTGAATACATCACCGAGACCTGTACCGGCTGACGGCTGAGTTGCCTGAAGACCGCTGAATGAAAGTGCACCATTCTGAAAGTTATCTTCTGTATCAGTTGTTCCTTCTGAATTGCTGAATGAAAAATCACCACGGCCATCTTCAGCAGGATCCGGGAAGTTGAAAAAGTAAATGTCCATGAAAGTACCACGGGCACCACTCCTGAAGTTTCCTAACTCGGCATTTGACATTCCTTTGCAGCTTCCATTCTTTACAGTATGTCCGGCAAGATAACTGCCTTCGGGGCCATCGATTTCAAGGGCATGGTCTGTATCGCTGCCGGTGATAACTACGAAGTTATCCAGTGTTCCTGCCCACGCTTGATCGGTGTCAATGGCATCATCACCGGGATTCCAGACCAATGCATGATTAACGTTCACAGTCCCGCCAAACCATTCGATACCATCATCCTGGTTGGCTACCACTTCAATGTTTTCAATTATCGTTTCACGGCCAACACCACCCAGTGTAAGTCCGTTGATTTCATTTCCTTCGCCTATATTCGCGCCTCCGTGACGGATAGAGATAAATCTAAGCACACCGGAATTGTCGTCATCATTGGTTCCTCCATACAATCCATTTTGATCGGAAGGGGGAATTCCTTCAATTTGAACGGTCTCGGCATCTGCTGAGATCCTGGCGTTTCCGAGTACGATCAGTCCGCCCCACAATCCGTTCAGGGTAGGATCCAGGTTTGGACTTTCAACCTCTCCGGGTTGAATTTCATCGGCAACGGAAGTGAAAATGATAGGTTGATCTGCATTTCCTTCTGCTATTAGGGTGGCATCACGTGCGATCAGTAAAGCAGAAGCGTTTGCACCTGTTCCGGCTTCACCTTTAACAATTACGCCGGGTTGAATAGTGAGTGTTACACCGCCTACCACCGATATACGAGATTTTAAGATATAAGTTTTACCCGTTTCCCAGGTCTGGTCTGAAGTGATATTGGATGAAATTTCAATAACTTTCAGCTCTTCCACGACATTCATTACCGCGGTACCTTCAGAAGTTTGGTTATCGTTATCCATTACAGTAAGGGTGACTGATCCGGCACCTGCGTTGCTACCGGCAGTGTATTCAACAACAATGATCCCGGAAGTGGATCCGGAAGTGCCATTCGTTTTGATGGTGGCTGTGCCATTGGTCGCGTCCACGGAAGAGGATTTAAATCCAGCCTCTGCGGTGTAATTGAATGACATTTCAGTAGTGGACTCCGCCTCGACATTTGTTTGATCAGGAGATTGAACTACCGGAGGCTTATTGGTTTCATCCTTCTTACACGCGGAAAAGAAAGTCACCGTTAAAGCCATGAGAATAACAACTAATTTTTTCATTTTGAAATTTAATTAAGAATCTAATATTCAGTGAGTTTATTTAAATGCATTTGAACTTTACAATTCGATTTCGAATCTGTCTTTTTGCTGCTGCGAAAATGTCAAGTTTAATTAAGGAAACGGTTAATGCTATTTGAATTTTATGTTAACAAATTGTTAAGCGATATAAATTATTCTAATGAATATCAGATAGTTAGCACACCCGTTCTTTTTCTTTTAAATAAACAGAAACCATTTACTTTAAAAATGTATACCCACTAAGGCTTTTCTATCTCAAAAAATAATACGGATAAAGATCTTCAGCAAGATTTGGATGGGTATAACAACAACATTAAGAAATCATTTTAGAATTGATAACTAATTGTTAACTAAAGATGATAAGTGAATAATTTCCTAATTTTGTAAGTTAATTAGTTAGGCTTATTTCTTACCATAATGAAACTGAAAATAAACGATCGCAGGGGTTCTTTCTGGCTGGTATTCATTTTACTTATTTTTTCCGCTGCACTCTCAGCCCAGGAACTGGAAGACAAGGATGGCTTCTACTTTAAGAACGGGATGCTCTACACAGGTACCCATACGGAATACTTTGAAAATGGGCAGGTGAAAATAATGATGGAGATCAAAAATGGCTTGAAAGACGGACAGGTCAAAACATTTTTTGAATCCGGCCATAAGAAGGAAGTGATGTCCTACAAGGAGGGTAACAAAGACGGTGAATGGATCAGTTGGAATGAAAAGGGAGGGAAGGTAGCTGTAGCCCACTACCTCAACAACCTGAAAGAAGGTGATTGGTTTGTCTGGAATGACCAGGGTACGATGTTGTATGAAATGCACTACAAAAAGGGTAAAAAAAGCGGGGTGTGGAAAATGTACAATGAAAAAGGCGAGCTCATTGATGAACGAAAGTATTAATCCAATTCATAATCTTAATCCACCTGGAGATTTCCAGTATTTTTTAATCAGTGTGACTTTGTTTTTATAAGTCGCTGATGCATTAAAATTTATTAGTCGAACTCCTGCCCGCCGGCCTTGGCAATTCGGCGGGCAAGTCTGCCCAGGGGATGTTTATTTAAACGCAAATTCCTGTTTACATGATAGAAGGTTTATTTCACTTTCTTGCCATCAGGCAATAAGAAGAAATATACTTCCCACCGGATAAGTTGAATGTAACGCCCATGATTTTTGAAAAAGAGCATTTATTAATTATACAGTGAACTGCATTCTCGCAAGGACTATGCAATGTTATCACTTTCCTGAAGATACATATGTGGATCAATCCACAGATCTCAATGGATCATTCAGGGTATCTTAGATAGGGAGGGAAATGCTGGATGATTTTGAGATCCATGTATGCCGCTATCAATGGATCATTTTGAAATAAGAAATTTTCACAGTTCGGAATAATTATAATGTGGA
>JARRQC010000175.1:5483-10408 GCA_037382165.1 bacterium
CCCTGTGAGAGGTACCAGAAATGATAGGAAATTATAGGGGATTTGAGAAAATTGCCAATTAATCGGCCTGCAGTTTAATGTTAATGGTATTTGAAGATTCTGCAGTATAATTTTCGACAAGGCTTTTCTTGTAAGAAATGAAAGAAGCGATAATATTGTACTCTCCCGGTTTCAGATCTTGTATGGAAAAGTTTCCGTCGAAATCAGAATATGCTTTTTTATCTGTACCTTCTATCAGGACCTCAACACCGGTTAGTGCCTCTCCTGTCGTCATGTCGATAACATTTCCGCTGATAGTGACAGATTGAGCTGATTGTTCAGTTGATTTTGTACCTTCGGTGCCTTCTGCGAAAGCAAAAGAAATCGAAAACAAGACTGCCAGTACGATACTTAAAATTGTTCTTTTCATGATAGAGTTTTAACTTTACGAGGCAAAAATATATCCCGCCTTTAAACTCAATATTAATCCAATGTTAAGTTAATGTTAAGAAGTGACCGAAGTATTGAGTTTCTGCTCAATTCTGGAATCGCACAGGCACTGAAATTCAAATGTAACGGATTGCCAACATTGTGTTACTTTTGTGTGTCAGGATTAACCCATTGTATTGAAAAGAAATGGAACCTCATGAATTAGATATATCACCCCCACAATATAGTTCGTCTTCACGCGGTTGCTGTGTGGCTAGCCTTGTTGAAAACGGAAACACTACCATTGATCAGCGTCGATGTTGTAAAATGGCATCTTATAATTGGCTGCAGGATTTCCGGCTTCCGGAAGGCACGAAGGATACTAAGGTGGCTGAAGTCAGGTTTAAGAATGGCAGAAAGGACTTTTATTATTACCCTTCGGAACTACTTCTTCGGGAAGGAGATATTGTTGCTGTTGAAGCCAGCCCGGGTCATGATATTGGTATTGTTTGTCTTACCGGAGATATTGTCAAGCTTCAAATGAAGCGAAAGAAATATGATCCTGAAAAAAAGGACACACACAGAATATTTCGCCTTGCCAGGGTTTCAGATATTGAACGATGGCTTGAAGCCCTCTCCATGGAGGATAATACCATGTACAAATCAAGGGTCATTGCCATGAACCTGAGCCTGGATATGAAGATCAACGATGTCGAATACCAGGGTGATAAAACAAAAGCGATCTTTTACTACACCGCAGATGACCGGGTTGATTTCCGGGTATTGATCAGGAAACTGGCCGAAGCTTTCCGGATAAGGATTGAAATGCGCCAGATCGGTACGCGGCAGGAATCGGCCAAACTGGGAGGTATAGGATCCTGCGGCAGGGAATTGTGCTGTGCCTCCTGGATAAGCAATTTCAAGAGCGTTTCTACCAATAGCGCCCGTATTCAACAATTGTCATTGAATCCGCAAAAACTGGCAGGGCAGTGCGGTAAACTAAAATGCTGCCTTAACTATGAAGTGGATGATTACCTGGATTCATTGAAGGAATTCCCGGATAACCGTGTCATATTAAAGACCAAAAAAGGTGAGGCCACCCATCAGAAAAGTGATGTTTTCAAAAAAGTGATGTGGTATGCCTATACCAATGATGCCAACAGCATGATGGCGATCTCGGTCGATAAGGTGAAAAAGATCATCAGTCTGAACAAAAAAGGCAGGTTTCCAAAGGAACTGGAAGAATTTGCCATTCAGAAAGAAGTGAAAAGCAATGTTGAAGTCGCAGGCGGGGATGATTATGCGAGCTTTTTTTAAACGGAATGGTGCCTTTTTGCACAATATTAATTCCCATTTTCCATTGTATCTATAGTCCGTAATTTGGTATGGCCCTGATGATCACTAAATATACCCCCATTTTAGCTTTACTTGCTTTGATGACAGCGTGCAATACACATATTGTATATGATGAAAATGTGCCCATTGATGAGGGAAAGTGGGTTTATGACCGGGCGGTGCGTTTCCAGGTGGAGGTTACGGATACCCAGGAAAATTACCATTTCCTGATGAACATCAGGAATGATAACACCTACCGGTACAGCAACCTGTTTATTTTCATGACAACCCATTTCCCAAATGGCAATATTACACGCGATACCATCGAATTTGTGCTGGCAGATGAAAGTGGCAAATGGCTGGGAAAGGGCTGGGGAAGGATCAGGGAAAATAATATTTTACTCAGTGAAAATCTGAGGTTCCCGGTGACTGGAAAATATACTTTCCTTGCTCAACAAGCGATGCGTGATGATACCCTTACAGGAATAACCGATGTGGGATTGATCATCAAGAAGGCGGAATAAATTACATAAAACCTGTGTAATGACGGATCAAGATACCGGAAAAAGAAAGATAGTGAACTACCTGGTGAAGTTCTGGCTGCTGTTTATTACCCTGCTGCTGCTGGCAGGCTTGTTTTTTTATGGGATCGTGCACGAATGGTTCGGTCCGATGCCTACTTTCGAGGAATTGGAAAATCCACAAAGTAACCTGGCTACTGAAATCTATTCCTCCGATGAGGTGCTGCTCGGGACATTCTTTATTGAAAACCGGTCAAATGTAGCTTACCGTGAAATATCGCTCAACCTGATCAACGCTTTGCTGGCCATAGAGGACATCCGTTTTGAGGATCATTCCGGGGTGGATCAGAAGGCCCTTTTGCGGGTACTTTATGGTGTTGTAACGGGAAACAGGAAAGGCGGCGGAAGTACGATCACCCAGCAGCTGGCTAAGAATCTTTTTCCCCGTGGTGATTACAATACCCTGCAGCTTGTCCTCCGCAAATTCCAGGAATGGGTGACCGCCATCAAGCTGGAAAGATATTATTCCAAGGAAGAGATCATTGCCATGTACCTCAACACGGTGTTTTACGGTCACAATGCATACGGCATCAAATCGGCTGCTGCTACCTTCTTCGGCAAGACACCCGATTCACTCAATTTGCAGGAGGCCGCGCTGATGGCAGGTGTTGTCAATGCGCCCTCCAGGTATAGTCCCATTTCCAGGCCAGAGCGGGCGACAGAACGTAGAAACCTGGTGCTCAGGCAAATGTTTAAATATAATTTTATCACCGAGCCTGAATATGATTCGGTAAGCCAGCTACCTTTGGGGGTATCCAGGTATAGCCAGCTGGATCATAACCAGGGCCTGGCCACCTATTTTCGCGAATACCTCAGGGGATTCATGAAAAATTGGTGCAGTGAACATTATAAGCCAGATGGTCAGCCCTATAACCTGTACACGGATGGGCTGAGGATACATACCACCATCAATTCAAAAATGCAACGCTATGCGGAAGAGGCGATGATCGAACACATGTCTCAAGATCTGCAGCCCAGCTTTTATAAACATTGGGAGGGTTATACGAATGCGCCTTTTGTGTTTGACGTAGATGATCAGGATGAGGTCAGGTTTGCTATCCAAAAACTGATGGACCAGGCCATGAAACGAAGCGAGCGGTACCGGCTGTTGCGTAAAGCAGGCATCGGGATGGATTCCATTAAGATCCTTTTTAATACACCGGTGGAAATGAGGGTTTTTTCCTGGACCGGACCGATCGATACAGTGATGACGCCAATGGATTCGATCCGGTATTATAAATATTTCCTGCAGGCCGGTTTGCTTTCGGTAGAGACAAAAACAGGATATGTCCGGGCTTATGTGGGCGGGATCGATTACCGCTATTTCAAATATGATCATGTAACCCAGGGACGCAGACAGGTGGGATCAACCTTCAAACCTTTTCTTTATACCCTGGCGATGCAGGAGGGTGAATATTCCCCTTGTTATAAAGTACCAAACATATCCTACAGTGTCGAGCTGGATGACGGCACCTTTTGGTCACCCAGAAACTCCTCAGACGAAAGGATAGGAGAGGAAGTAACGCTTAAATGGGCCCTGGCCAATTCCAACAATTGGATCTCTGCCTACCTGATCAAAAGATTCTCTCCGCAGTCAGTCGTGAAAATGGCAAGAAACCTCGGGGTTGAAAGTCCCATACCGGCGGTGCCGGCCATAGCCCTCGGTACGCCTGATCTTTCGCTTTACGAAATGGTAGGTGCGATGAATACTTTTGCCAACCAGGGAGTCTATGTAAAGCCGAGTTTTATAACAAAGATTGAGGATAAGAACGGCAATGTACTGGACCGCTTTGTTCCCGAAAAGAAGGAAGCCATGGATAATCTCACCGCTTACAAGATGCTGGAATTGATGAAGGGGGTGGTTGAAAGCGGAACGGGTATCCGGCTGAGGTACAGGTACGGATTTAACAATCCTGTTGCCGGGAAAACAGGAACCACGCAAAATCAATCGGACGGCTGGTTTATGGGGATCACACCCGATCTGACTACAGGAGTCTGGGTGGGTGCTGAGGACAGGAGTGTCCACTTCAGGTCAATCACGCTCGGTCAGGGTGCCAATATGGCCCTCCCGATATGGGCGATTTACATGAATAAAATCTACAATGATCCTTCACTGGGTGTGAGTAAGGGGGATTTTGAGAAACCCCTTCGCGATATCTCTATTGAATTTGATTGTGAAAAATATGACCGGCAGTACCGAAACGGAGACCAGGGGGTCGGGCAACAGGAAGATGAGTTCTAGTAAGCCACCGTTGAATTATTCATAGAAATGCATCTCCTGTATGTATTTGTACACTTTTTCAGGCATCCAAAAATCAAGGTTTTTCCCATCCCCTATCGCTTTTCGAATAAAACTGGAAGAGATCTCCATATGGGGAGCCTGGAATAGTTCAACTGAAGGATGGTCCCGGTATTCACCCAAATCAAATCCCGGCCTGGGATACACATAGATCTTATACTGGTCCAGTAACACCTCGTAGTTTTTCCACCTGTGGAAGGTCGGAAAGACATCGGAACCGCAAATCATGACAAATTCCCTGTTTTTATGCTTATCTGACAACCAGGTGAGCGTATCAATGGTATAGGAAGGTTTGGGCATGT
>JARRQC010000176.1:0-5430 GCA_037382165.1 bacterium
TCAACTTATTAAAACCCTGGAAACACAGTTAAAAGAAAAGAGGCCTCCTGATTTTGAGAAGGCCTCTTTCCAGTGTTTTTAACTTGGATGCCATCAATCCGTCACATGTGAGTCTTCCACCTGCAGGATAGTATTATCCGCTTCATTATATACAAAAGCTATCACATGACAGTGCTCGGGTATCCATTCATCAGGGAAAATAATGGAATAGGTTTTTTCATAATCCGTTCCTACTTCTATGGCATCTGTCAGGCTTTCTCCCCAGTCCCCATTCATGCTGGCCCGCAGGACATGCATAAAGACATATTCCTCGATAAGCGGGGTTTCACCCACATTGGGATCGTTGTTTTTTTGTCCGCCGATAATACTGTCCTGGGTGATGCATACCATCAAACTAAAAGGATCATTTTGTGTCGCCAGGAATTGGGTAGTAACTTTTGTTTCAAGCTTTTTAGTTTCCGTATTAAAATTATTTTCAATACTCATCTTTGCTTCCGGGGTATTTTCAACCAGGGCGGCAATTTCTGATCCCCATTCACCCCATTCCACCAGGTGGTTGCCCGGAGAAGTTTGTACCCTGTTCACCATCCCGATAGGATTGGCAAACGCCTGGAAATAATTATACCAGGCTTCCCCGGTTTCGCAGCCATAATATTCACTGAGAGACGGTTCTTCAGGAATGGGTCTGGCAAACCATCCTGCATGGACGGCCATAATGATCAACTGATCACCGTAAATGTTGTGTAAGTTATGTGCTTCTTCCGCAGCCGTGGGGCAGTTCACACAATCATGACCGGTATAATCCTCAAGCAAAACTTTCTGAATGACCTCTTCTCCATTTCCACCACCGGTATCTGATACGACATAGGGCGGTTCAACCTTATCACATGCCGTGAGCAAGGCCAGTGTTATGATGATCAATCCAAAATATCTTTTCATAATCTATGCTTTAAAATGTTGTTGAGACTGAAAATGTAAATCCGCTGGAGGCAGGTACTGCACGGCAGACACCACCAACGCAAACTACCCCGTCACGCTGTCTGCCGTAACCAATTGCAATACGGGTCGTCCTGAGGGTATAGCCGAACTGTGCACTGTAATAGTGTATCTGGTCTTCGGGATGCGGGTTGCCGTAATTGTATTGGTTCCAAAGTGCGAAAAACCAGTGCGGTGAGATCGTATATTCCAGCAACAAAGCCGCCCAGTCTCCATCATCGCGATCGGTCCAGAGCCCCTGCAATTCCCACCGAAGGGTATTCCGGTTATTGAACCGGTAGGACATATCGATGACCGCAATGTTTGAATAAACGGTCGGTTCACCGGTGTGTCCTTCCATGACTGCAATATCGTACGTCTGAAACATATACTGGAAGATACCTCTTAACTTTTTGCCAAATCTTTTATTGATCTTAATATTAAAATCCTGCCAGAACACCACGTTACCGAATGTAAAGAACGGTGATTCCCATCCCAGGGTGCCACTTTCCCCGACAGGTGTCGTATCATTGACCTGATTACGATGGATATCGTTGCTTTGGGAATAATTCAAAGCAATCTCCATTCCATATTTTCCTCCCAGTTTGCTCTTTTTAGGAACAAAATAATTGACCTGCAGCTGGAAGCCTATTTCACCATTTGGTTGAGTGGCATAGGGATACATGGCTGTAAGCATATAGGTGTGAATTTCCGTGTTGGGCGGGAGGAAGTTGATGTCCAGGGCGTTTGCTGTCACTGCCCGGTTGGAGCGATAACCCATATTGTCGAGTCTTTTGAACATCCCGAAGAAACCAAATCCTTTGGTAGAATAGGTAAGGCTAACCATCAGTGCTTCCCCATCCTTGTAGATGTATTTGTTGATCGCGGAGGGATCATTCACTTTCCAGGCATATTCTGCATTCAGGTTCCAACCACCCAGTCCCATGTTGATGCGCGCTCCCAGGTTAGACACATTTTCCGGCAGCTTGTAGATGGGATTGTTATCTACCTGGTATTTGCTGACGGCGCTGGCACCGAGCATCAGGCGGAAATTGGAAGACTGCATTCCTTTGACAACCTGGTTGAAATCAATCTCCCCGTCAATTCCTTTAACTGTACCACGTGCATTGGGTTCCCATTTTTCCCAGAAAAAACGCTGTACGCCATAGATACCCTTGAAACGTAATCCGCTGACCGGTTCATAGGTAATCCGGGCGCCGTTCATTGCATTGTCATAACCAAGCATCCATTCCTCATAGGTCCTGAAGGTTAGCCCATTACCGAATTGTTCATAAAAACTCCCTACCGTAAAACTGAATTTTTCATGGGTATAGGAAGCCCAGAGGTATGGGAATCCCTGTCCTTCCATACGCGGGTCAAATCCCTGTAATTGCGGAAGGAACATCTCATACCTGAATCCCATGGAGAAATTCCCCATGGTATAGATAATATTCCCGAAGCCGTTGATACCGAAATTCCTTCCATTGATCACGGAATCAGTAATTCCCAGGGCATCATCCGGAAGGTAGTATGCTCCGTCAAATTGAAAATTACCGTGTACTTCTGATTTGTTGATGACATCCTGCATGAACTGCCCTTTCATGCTCCATGCGGATAACAAAAGGATGACAAGAATGGGTAAAATTCTTTTCATAATTGTGTTGTGGGTCAGAATTTAACGTTTGGGAATTTCTTCCCCCTCTGCTATCATCTTAACCAGATCATAAATCTCGTACTCCAGGCCTTGATAGTAGGAAGTATGCTGATAAACAACTTTTCCGGTCCCATCAACAAGGAAGGTGTGAGGGATCATGTTTACATTCATGGCCCGTTTAAAGTCCCCGTTCGGATCCAGCAGCACTTCCACTTCCCAGCTTTTACCATTCACGAAAGGCTGGACTTTGGTTGTAGACCGGGCATCATCAATGGATACGGCATAGATCTTTACTCCTGTTTCTTCCTGCCACTCTTCATAAAGATCATTGTAGGCATCCATCTCCATTTTACAGGGTTTGCACCACAATGCCCAGAAACTAATGATGATGGGATTGCCATTATTAACTATATCTGAAGTATTGAAAGTCTCCCCGTCCAATGTCCTGATGTTTACGGAAGGCAACTTATTCGAGTCCGTATCATCCTGCGAAAATGCCATGCTTCCCATTAAGAAAACCATAGCCCATACTAGCAACTTTTTCATAAGCAAATTTTTAATCATTGATTCCTATCTATTTCTGACCATTATTCAATAATAATGGATTTTTCATTCCGATTTACTTTGATATAGACTTCGAGCAATTTGGAAGCTTTTTCGGGAAACAATCCTACCTGATCTGTAACAGACGGTTTAAGTACAGCATCGCCCGGTTTTATCGGCAGTTTTCCGTCTTCCCATTCCAGGATCACATGACCTTCAATCCCCATAAGTAATACAAATGAATCGAGTTCCTGGTAGTCTTTCCCCATGGGTTTGTCCAGGTTAATAAGGTTGGTTGTGAATTTGGGGTTGTCGACAATCTCTGTTGACCGGTTATCCAGCATTTCATAGTTGGTTTTAGCCTGGGACACTAGGGAGAAGTCGATGGCATCCAGTGCTGCTTCGGTATGTAATTCCCTTGGGTTCCCCTCTTTATCCACCCTGTCCCAGTCATAGATGCGATAAGTATTGTCAGAGGTTTGTTGTATTTCAGCAAGCAGGATACCCGGGCCAATTGCATGAATACGACCTGCAGGCATGAAAAAGACATCCCCCTTTTTCGCATTTTCATAATGCATGATTGATTTCAGGGTGCCGTTTTCCAGGTGATGAAGGTAAGTGTCCTTATCCAATGGCGTATTAAAACCGCTGATCAATTGCGCACCGGGTTTGGAATCCAGGATATACCACATTTCTGTTTTCCCGTTTCCAATGTTGCGGCGGGCTGCCAGTTCATCATCCGGATGTACCTGTATGGAGAGCCAGTCATCGGCATCAATATACTTAATGAGCAAAGGGAATTCATCACCATATTCGTGGTACACCACATCACCCACCAGGTCACCCATAAATACTTCTACAAGCTCATTGAGTTGATTGCCAGCAAGGAAACCATTTTCCACTACCGACTGGTTTCCTTCCACGCCCGAAACAACCCAGACTTCTCCGCAATTGGGAAGTTCACCAAAATCCATTTTCAAAGTGGTCTTTATTTGCTGGCCACCCCAGATCTTCTGCTTAAAGATCGGTTTGAATTTTAATGGATATAACTTGTTCATATTCACGCAGGAATTGCGTGGTGCAAATGTAGGAAAAATGTAGTGAGATTCGTTATAAATAGGCTTTCCGGTATTAGAAAGCCCTACTGATATTTCAGAAAATGCCCGGATGAGTTTATGAGCGGTTAGCTGCCTTTCGCTTCAGCTGTGTTCCGATTTTCAGGCTCAGGTCAGTAAAAAGTATACCCGCATGGGCGTTTCTTTCAATATGATAAATGGCTTCATTCAACAGCTGATAAATTTCCGTGCGGTTGTATTCATGGATGTAGGGAGCGAATCTGTTTGAAAATTCAAGTTCTTCACCACTTTTTCTGACACGATCGCTGTTGCCGTTATTATGGAGTAAACTATTGTGAAGGGTATCCAGACCGTAAGCCAGGAAACGTTTTTGCCGCTCCCGACCCAACCCGGCCAGTTCACTGTTCAGTTTGTTCAATGCGGTAAAATTTCCATAGTTATAGCACAACCTCAGCCAGTTTCTGAAAAGACTAAAATTCTCCCTTGATTCCTGCACATTCTCGTAAATATCCATGGCTGCATTCCAACTGCCATTGCTCAGCACGGCAATCTCTTTTGCATCTTCTTCATTCGCCTCCGTTTTGCTGAAGAGTGCTTCCGCGATCTCGTTATCTTTAAGCTTTGGGACTTTGATAAGCTGGGCCCTCGAACGGATGGTCGGCAACAACATATCATATTGTTCCCCGATAAGGAAAATCAGGGTCTTTGCCGGGGGCTCTTCAAAGGTCTTCAGCAATTTGTTGGAAGCTACCTCATTGATTCTTTCCGGCATCCAGATTACAATCGTACGGTATTCCGCTTCAAAAGATTTGAGGCTTATTTTTTGAATAAGATCGTTTGCGTCATCCTTGCGGATATATCCCTGTTTATTGCCGACATTCAGCAATTTGTACCAATCATTTTCCGCCGGATAGCCCGCGCATCGCGACAGGTAGTCTCTCCATGCGTTCAGAAAAAGAGCGGACCTGGGCTCCTTTTTGACAGAACTTGTGGTTGTTGTAGGAAAGTAAAAATGAAGGTCAGGATGGGAAAACAATTCAAACTTAATACATGAAGGGCATTTGCCACAGCTATCCTTCTCGTTTCTTTGTTTGCAATTGACATATTGCGCAAAGGCGATGGCAATGGCAAAGGACCCGCTACCTTCAGGGCCAAGCAGCAGTTGTGTATGGGCTACGCGGT
>JARRQC010000177.1:0-11514 GCA_037382165.1 bacterium
CAAAGCTGACCAACCGGAAGATCACCCATTTAATATCACTATTCCTGGGTGGGATCGGGCTGTTATCCATTTTCTTTATTCAGGATAAAAACCTGCTCATGATTTCCATGATCGGGGTAGGTTTCGCCTGGGCGAGTATCCTGTCGATCCCATATGCGATCCTTACCAGCGCCCTGCCGTCAAACAAAATGGGTGTTTATATGGGGATATTCAATTTCTTTATCGTGATCCCGCAAATAGTCGCAGCGGCTATCCTGGGCTTTTTCCTGAAATCCTTCTTTGATAATGAAGCCATTTATGCGATGGTCATCGGAGGAATTTCCATGATGATAGCAGGGATACTTATTCTTTTTGTAGAGGACAAACATTAAGGTCTTCCGGCGGATACCACCCTCTTACAGCTTGCCCCGACAGCTTTGATCACTGACCGGCTCCGGTTTCATATTCAATGCTGTAGTTTCTGAAGCTGACAAATACTTTCCCTTCTATGTTTTCCGTCTCCTTCATTCCTTTTTTATCCACTTCGATCTCACTGCCGAAATACTTTATCGGAATATTCATGCCGCTTACTTCGAAGGAAAATATGATTTCAGCCGGAAGGATGAGGTCTTCGTAGGAAAATTCTAAAAGGATACTGCCTGAATTTTTGGTAAAGGATTCCCATTTTCTGATCAGGTAATCCTGGTTTATCCAAATCGTAGAAAGCACGATCTTGCTGTTCTTTTTCTTTGGGATCAGTTTAAATATATGGCAGTTCTCCCCATCCACCATTTCCTGTCCGAGGTATAACGAATGATAATTCTCCAGATCCATTTGCCGCGTCATTGGCCTGATGCCGATCTTTGGTATCATTAGAAAACCATCGGTTTTTACATCCACTTTATCAGGGGAGGTAAACTGGATTCTGGCTTGTTTCTCCGGCATGTTGACAAAGTCGATATCCACCCGGAAGGTTGCATCAACCTCGTAAGCTTTGATGCGGTCGAGTTGATTTCTGACAGAATCGAGAACAGCTGTCATCTCTTGTTCCTGTCCGTTCAGGTACAAAGTGCCTAATAAAGACAGGACGAAGGCGATATTTCTGATTATACGCATTTCAGGTGACGATATCTTTCTTTCTGAAATAGAAAAGGGTGAACAGGTAAAAGAGGACAATATGTAAAACCAGTATGATGAGGTCTCGTAAAATGAAAGCCATTTGATGACCGTATTCAAAAAAGAATTGCCAGGAGGAAGTATAGGAGGTAAATAGGAAGGGTTTGATCAGATTCAGAAACGGTATGTTGAATAACGACACAAAAGTGAGTACGATGACGAGGGCAATGGTGCCGAGGATGGCAGCAAGTGAATTTCCCGTAACGGCTGAAAGGAAAACGGATAATGCTGCAATTGTACTCATGCTTACTATTCCGAAAAGGTAGGCTGAAACCAACCGCCAGGGAACATCTTCCGCATTAAAGACATTTACCTCGTTAAGGATGATCATTAAGTCACCTGTTCCAAAGACTAGATAGACCAGTATAATACTGAGCAATGCCATGAATAGTACAAGTGAGGAAACATAAATGATCGCGGCGAAGAACTTGGCAGAGATGAGTTGCGTCCTGCTGACCGGCCGGCTCAGGATAAGTCGCAGGGTACCCGACTGTCCTTCGCCCGATATCAGGTCCCCGGTGACCAGCGCCACCAGAATGGGAAAATGAACCCAGAGAGATTTCAATACCAGGTAAGCGAATAAATTCCCATTCAGGATATTGCCCTGGAGTATAAAACTGTTTTCCAGATTCTTGGTGATAAAACCAAACATCTCTTCGCCTTCGTAATAGAATCCCAGAAATACAAGCATTACCAGTGCAAATACGGCAACGAACCCGATATAGGAACGTTTCCTCCGATAGATCTTAAAGAGTTCTGTGGAAAGTACACTCATGCTTTGGCAGTATAGTTCAAAAACAGGGATTCGAGGGATTGATCCGGTTTCATGGCGTAAACCTGTATTCCGTGGCTGACAAGCAGCCTGTTCAACGCCGGAATTTCTGCCAGCGGGCTTGTCAGGGTAATCTGCCCTGATGCTTCATCCTTACGATCTATGACCAGTCCTTTTTGATGTATTAATTCACATGCGTCGTTTACCTTATCCACTGACAGGTGAATCTTTGCCTCGCTCGTTTCAAGTAAAGTTCTCATGGGTCCTTCCGTGACCGTCTTTCCTTCGGAAATAACTACCAGCCTGTTGGCCAGTTTTTCGATCTCATCAAGCTGGTGTGAGGAGATAACGATAGTAACCCGGAAGTCCCTGTTCAATTGGATCGTCAAATCCCTGACATCCTTCACCCCTTGTGGGTCCAGGCTGTTGAATGGTTCGTCCAGGATAAGCAATTCAGGTTTGTGGATCATCGCCTGGGCAATACCCAGTCTTTGTTTCATGCCATCCGAAAAGGTGCTGACACGATCATTTTCCCTCCCTTTCAGTCCGACCATTTCCAGGACTTCATATATCTCACCCTTACCCACCTTGAATTTTGAATAGTCTGCCATCATGGAAAGATTTCTGCGGGCGGTTAGATGGCCATAAAAATCAGGGCGTTCAATGAGGGCACCCACCCTGGAGAGGATTTGTTTTCTTGCTTTAATGACCGGCATCCCAAAAAGGTTGACAGTCCCTGCATCCTGTCTTACCAGTGATGTTATGATGCGCAGGGTAGTGCTTTTGCCCGAACCGTTGGGTCCGAGAAATCCATAGATATCTCCCGGGTAAACCTCCATATAAAGACCGTCAAGGGCCAGTATGTCGCCAAATCTTTTTCTGAGCCCGTGGATGTGAATTAGCGGATCAGGCATGACCGCTAAGCTGTATGCCTTTCAGGTATAAATCCAGTGTGCTGGTGTCCACCTGATTATAATCTACCCTGGATCTATAATACGGGGTAAAGAACGTTGTCCTCCAGAAATACAGGCTGAAGAAGAAAAGGGGATACTGGAAGACAAAATCAGGAATGATGTGATACCAGCGGTACCCTTTCTCATGAAAGTAACTTTTCACCTCTGATCCAAGTCCTAATTCGGTGCCGGCCAGCACTGCAGCTTCCCGCTGGCAACTGCTTCTTAACAAGGGTTTTAGCAATCTTTCCTGGTACCCGTTGAAGTACAACTGGTCCTTAACCTGCTTGTAATTCTGAAACCGGGAATAGCCATCCAGTTCGGCCATGACTGCCATAATGCTAAATGTGACCACTACATAGAGATACAGGTAAAAATCAAGTGGATCACTCATATCCTGGGTTAACAATCCAACCAACGCAAAAACAGCCAGCAACAAAGCAAGCAATGCCACAAAGTGCAGAAGTTTTCCTACTTTATAGAAACGAATCAGGGTGTTCAGCATGGCATACAGATAGGTTTATAAACCCATTGAGCATGGAAATCAATAGTCACATGTATCTAAACGATCCATTGGACAAAAATAAACACTTTCCTATATGATGGAATCTTTTGAAGCATTTGGTCTAAAATTACAGAATTCGAACAGACTCCAGCGCCCACCTCACTTAACTTTTAGCTTTTAACAGGGGAGTGCTGAATTCTAAAAGTGGACAGTCGCACTTCCGCTTAATTTGCTACTTTTGAAAACTTCACAAAGCGAACACAAAGAAAACATCTTCAGGCCATGAGAATAAAATTACTTTTTCTATTGTTTATTATTTCCGGATTTCTTTTTGCCCAGCAGGAAGATATTCAGCATGTAACTTTTGTTGGGAAATCTGAGAAAATGGTGGAGGTAGCATCTATTGCCTCCCAGATTGCCAGTGGTACTTTTGTTCCGGCAGTCGACCTCAACCGGGAGTTTAATCCAAAAAAGCGTGACGCCAACATTGCCATTCCCGGTAAAGGATTACCCCGTGGTGTGGATCCTTTATGGGAACAACCACGACAATCGGACATGATCAGGGGGCCCGAACCTATTCTGACATTCACCGCCGCCAGTGCTTACGCAACACCCACAGATCCAACTGGTGCAGTAGGTCCTGATCATTATGTCCATGCATGGAATGTCGCCTTTCGGATCTTTGATAAACAGGGTGACCCACTGACAGATCCGGCTTCCCTGGGAACCATCTGGCCGGGCGAAACTGCTGGCGACCCGATCGTATTTTATGACCGCTTTGCCGACAGGTTCATTATTACGCAATTTACCTTCAAGGATGGATTTCTTGTGGCCGTCAGCCAGGGCCCCGATCCGGTAAATGATGGATGGTATACTTATGAATTCCTGGTGGATGCCTTTCCCGATTATCATAAATTTTCGGTTTGGTCTGATGCTTATTACATTACAGCAAACAAGAATTCAAATACTGCACAAACCAGTGAAGTCGTATTTGCCCTGGAGCGTGATTCTTTGCTTGCTGGCAGCCCGGAAGCCCGTATTCTCGGATTTCCACTGCCAGACATCATTACCAGCGGGTTTTACAGTCCGCTCGGATTCAATGCAAATGGTGAAACACTTCCGCCGGCGGGCAGTGCCCCCATTGTCTATATGCAGGATGATGTCTGGTCAGGGGTCGATGTCGATCACCTGAAAATATGGAGCCTCAATGTGGATTGGGAAACGCCCGAGAACTCCACCATTTCAGATCCGCAGCTTATTAATACGGAACCCTTTGACGGACTTTTTGACGGTGGATCCTTTTCAAATCTGCCCCAGCCCAACGGTCCCGATCTCGATGCGCTGCAGGCCACGATCATGTATATGGCTCAGTATCGCAGGTTTCCCGCATACAATACAGTTGTGTTCAACTTTGTCGTAGACCTGGATGGAAATGATGACTATTCCGGTATCAGGTGGTATGAACTCAGGCAGGATGAACATGGAGATCCCTGGGAGATCTACCAGGAGGGTACCTATGTGCAGCCTGAGGGTCACAGTGCCTATTCCGGAACCATGTGTATGGATGTCGATGGAAATATCGGCCTTGCCTACAGCGTGGTAAGCGCTGACTTGAATCCAGCCCTTCGCTATACCGGACGCTTCGCATCCGATCCGTTGGGGACCATGACCATCGAGGAGCAGGTCATCGTCAATGGTACCCAGTCTGCTCCCGCCTACAGGTACGGGGATTATTCACAGATGACAATTGATCCCAATGATGATAAAACCATCTGGGCTACGGGGGAATACTTTGCCGAATCCATGCGCAAAAATGGTGTTGGCGTTTTTAAAATTGCTCCTGACTTCAATGTTGACGCGGGTGTCATCAGTGTGGATGCACCATCGGACGGCCTGCTGACAGAAGCGGTTACGGTAAAGGTAACCGTCAGGAATTTTGGGATTGATGCCCTTTTCCATATCCCGGTGAGTTACCAGGTTGATTCAGGTGAAGTGGTCACAGAAACCATTACGGATACTATAAAGTCCATTACGGATACTATATATTCTGCCTCAAACTTCACCTTTGCCTTTGCAACAACCGCTGATTTTTCCGAAGTCGGTCATACTTACAGGGTATCCGCCTGGACTGAATTCGAAGGAGACGAGGACAATTCAAATGATACGGTAACGACATTCATTACCCATCTGTATCCGAATGATATCGGAGTCGATCAGGTGCTTTCCCCGGTTTCCGGTTTCAACCTCACGGATGCAGTAACAGTGTCCGTATTGCTGAAGAATCATGGAGGGCTTCCGCAATCGGATTTTGATATCGCCTTCGTACTTGACGATTCTATATTCGTCCAGGAAACCGTTATAGATACTTTATACCCCGGTTCAACCCTGGTTTTCGCATTTGATTCGACTTGTAATTTGCAAAATATTGGTGATTACGCACTTTCCTGCTATACCAGCCTGACCGGTGACAGTGATACGGGCAATGACAGTGCTTTTGTAGTCATCACACATGATATCTGCCAACCATTTATCGATTGTACGGAAGGTGATGGTGTGGCACGCTTCCAGTTGGGCAATATCGACAACATCACCGGTTGTGACCCCAATGGTTACGGGGATTATATGGATATGGTTGCCGATATCGAGATGGGACCCTACAATGACCTGATCGTTACCACATTTTATGGAGATCAGCATATCAAGGTTTGGATAGATTACAACGATAATTTTGTTTTTGATACGAATGAAGTGGCTATTGACAATTTTGTCATTGCGGAAGGGCAGTCAAGCGGAGAGTTTGTGGAAACCCTACTTCTGGATATTCCGTATGACATCACCCTGGGGGAACATATCCTGCGTATCAAGACCAATTGGAATAATCCGGTCCCCGATGATGCCTGTGAAGCCACACTCTATGGTGAAACGGAGGATTATACGGTCAATGTCAGTCAGACGACGAATGTTGGACAACTGATCATGGAAACCAATGACCTGGTGATCTCAACCTCCGGTGATAACCGTTTTACGGTCAGTTACGTTCCGGTAAACACAACGGAAACAATGATTATCACCGTTCACAATATTAACGGTCAAAAACTGCTGCAAAACCGTGTGCCCTATCAACAGGGAAAATACGAGTTCAGTTTCGATATGTCACATGCCACACCAGGGATGTACCTGGTTAAACTGGGATCATCCGAATTTGGCAAGGTAAAGAAAATCATTGTCCGTTAGCGGCGTTGTTTTCAGGGCCTGTTATCGATTTCAACTTATATTTGTTTTGGAATAGTACAAAGCCAAACCAGCATGTCATTTCTGAAAACAACAGGTATCCTGATCATCTTATTTTACCTGTTGTCAGCAGTGGCACCTGTCAACGCTCAATCTGACACTACCCAGGCAGTTTCCAAACGCCCTTCTGTCGGTTTGGTTATGAGTGGCGGTGGTGCGAAGGGTTGGGCATATATTGGAGTACTTCGCGTTCTCCAGGAAGTCGGTCTTGAAGTAGATTACATTGCAGGAGCCAGTGCTGGAAGCATCGTTGGCGGGATGTATGCTATCGGGTACCATCCCGATAGCATCGAGAAGATCATCCGTTCCCAGAACTGGGATGCCGTGATGAAGGATGAACTGGAGCGTAAGTATATTGCGTATGATGATAAGATATACGGCGGCAGGTATATCTTCTCCCTACCTTTCAGGGAAAAAAAGATCGGGCTGAAGGCAGCCCTCTATGAAGGGCAAAATGTTGATCTTTTGTTGAACAGGTATTATTCCGTAGTCTACAAGGATACTCTCTTCAGCCAGTTCCAGACCCCTTTTGTCTGTATCGGGACCGACCTGTATGATGGTAAGGAGGTGGTCCTCGACAGAGGCTATCTGCCACAGGCCATACGATCCAGTATGGCGATACAGTGGATATCATTGTGGGGGCAGACGTTCAAAGCAGGGAGAGAAGAACCAAGGAACAACTCCAGAACCTGGCCACCGTGCTGGACCAGGTCATCGGGTACCACCGGCAGGAGGAAAATATTAAGGGACTTGAAGCAACCGACCTGTACATCCATCTTAAGATGCCTTACAACATGTTGGATTTTAACAACTTCGATTCCATCATCTCGTTTGGTGAAAGGGTAGCACAGCAACATTATGATGAGATCAAGGCGCTGGCCGATTCGCTGAATGCCATAGAATACAAGCCGCTGAAGTCGTATACTACAGTTCCGCTCGATTCCGTGGAGATCAGCCAGGTGCACTTTACCGGCCTGGAAAGGATGCGACCGAATTACCTTGAAAACCTCTTCGGGGAATTCAGGAACAGTAAGGTTGCTGTCTCCGACCTGGAAGATGTTGTCAGATATGCTTACGGGTCCGGTTTTTTTAACGCTGTATTTTATGAATTTCAGTATTCGAACGGCATAACCAACCTGCTGGTCAAGGTCAAGGAATCGGAACGCGGTACGCTGGCCGCAGGGCTGCATTATGATACGGATTATCTTGGCAGCATCCTGGTAAATCTTAGCCTGAAGAATGTGCTGGGACGACGGTCCAAATTATTCCTCGACCTTGTTCTGGGCAGATACCCGATGTTGCGGGGCCGTTACATCATCGACAACGATGTGAAGCCTGGCATTGGACTGGATTTTAACATGTTTTCCTTTGGCTTCGATGCTTATACTGGAAATACAAAGGAAAATTCCTTCAATTTCGATAACCTGGGCACCTCGTTGTTTATTCCAATTACCATACGGAACAAATATGCCTTCAGGGCAGGCTTCGAGTACCAGTATTTCAGGTTCAGACAGGATATTGCCATTGATACCAGCATTACAGGATACGACAGCTACTCAGGTTTCGGCAACCTGTATTTTCAATTTGGGGTGGATACCCGTGATAAGCCCTATTTTTCAACGAAAGGAGCCTTCGCCAAACTTAAGGGATTGTATACGTTGCCCTTGTCGAAAGACTGGAACCAGGAGCTTTTTGACAATACCTTCACGATCTATTTGAGATATGACCAGTATATCCCTCTGAGCAGGAAATTCAGCCTGAATGCGAAAATATTCGCCGGAGGTTCGATTGAGAATACAGGACTGATTACCCTGAGCTCTTTAAGTGAGAAATTGCAGAATGCCACAGGCGATGAAAGAAATCTCATTTCCGTTCCAATCCAAAATCAGTTTTTCGTCGGAGGATTGAATCAGTATAACTATATGGATACCTTCGTGCCATTTGTCGGCATGCGCTTTATCCAGTCGCAGGGGGTCTATATCGGAATTCTCGGGCTGGATCTGCAGTATAACTTCCTCAAGGATCTTTATGTCACGGCCATGTTCAACGCAGGACAAAATTCAATTGTGCTGGATTCCTTCCTGAACTGGGATCTATTCTGGGACGAAGATTACCGGATGTTAGGTTATGGCATGAAACTCAGCTACAATAGTTTTATCGGTCCTGTAGAAGGTTCGGTCATGTGGTCCAGCCAGGTCAGTGGAGCAATTTTCTTTCTGAATGTGGGATTCTGGTTGTAAATAATTAGAAAAATCGATGCGGAAAACATACCTTTGACCATAATAGCTTGTCAAATATCGGTTGAAGACAGAACAATTAACATGGTGTAATGAAATATAACAGGGTACTTTTAAAATTGAGCGGGGAAGCCCTGATGGGTGAACAATCGCACGGTATTGATCCCAAAAGGCTAGAAACCTACTGTCGTGAGATCAGATCCGTGGTTGAACATAAAGTTCAGGTGGCGATCGTTATCGGCGGGGGCAATATCTTTCGCGGTTTGTCGGGTGCTGCCAATGGTTTTGACCGCGTCCAGGGAGATTACATGGGTATGCTGGCTACGGTAATCAACTCCCTGGCACTGCAGGGAGAACTGGAAAAACAAGGGGTTAAAGCGCGACTGCTGTCGGGCATGAATATCGATCCCATTGCTGAATCTGCCAGTGGACCCAAAGCAAAGGAATACCTGGAGGAGGGCCAGGTGGTGATCATCGCGGGAGGAACCGGGAATCCTTTCTTTACAACGGATACCGCTTCGGCCCTTCGTGCAGTGGAGATCAATGCCGATGTATTGCTCAAAGGGACACGGGTAGATGGGGTGTATAGTGCTGATCCCGAGAAAGATCCTGATGCTGAAAAATTCAACAGACTTACTTTTGATGAGGCCTATGACCGGAAGTTAAAGATCATGGATCTTACTGCATTCACACTTTGCCAGGAAAATGATATGCCCATACTTGTATTTGACATGAACAAGGAAGGTAACCTGCTTAGAGTGGTCAACGGGGAAAAAGTGGGAACACTGGTCGCCAATTGATATTTCTTCACAGGAATTCATACATTTGTCTCTAAAATAATTGTAACATGACCGACGATGCCATTTTATGTCTGGAAGAGGCTGAAGAAAAAATGCAGCACGCCATTGAACACCTCGAAAGGGAATTACAAAAAATCAGGGCAGGAAAAGCCAATCCCAATATGCTTAGCGGGGTACGTGTGGAATATTACGGAGTACAGACCCCCATCGAACAGACGGCAAATATAAATACTCCGGATCCCCGGCAGATCATCATCCAGCCCTTCGATAAAAGTTCCATCCATGAAATCGAAAAAGCCGTCCGCAATGCCAACCTGGGTTTCAATCCCCAGAATGAAGGCGAAATCCTAAGAATCCAGGTTCCGCCTTTAACGGAGGAAAGACGTCTCGATCTTGTCAAGAAAGCCAAAAATGTGGGTGAAGAAACTAAAATTGGTATAAGAAATGCGAGGCGTCATGCCAATGACGAAGCCAAAAAGCTTGAAAAAGAAGGAATGCCCGAAGATGAAACGAAGCATCTTGTAGATGAGATCCAAAAATTGACCGACAAATTCATTGAACGGATCGATAAGGAAGTTGAAATGAAAGAACAGGATGTAATGACTGTTTAATCAATGAGACTTTGTTTTCAAAAGTCCTAGACGCCTTGAAGATAAATTGGTCGAACTGATCCTGATAGCGCAACGCTTCGGGGAGATCAAGAGAAAAAACCCCTACAGCTTACGAAGTATAAACAGGAATACATGCCTTATAATGCCACATGGGTCCCGCCCCGAAGCATGTAATTATTCGTCGTCCCAGTCCTTTTTTCGTTTTTTTATCTTGTGGGTTTTCCTGGAAGTTATCCGCTTGACCAGCGAATAGGCGGTTTTCACGATATTTGAAGTCGTAACATAAGACGTATACGCATTCCTTACGATGGTCTGGACAATGTTGGTAAAAGTCAAATGCTGACTAAGTCCGTCAAACATCTCACCCAATCGTTCCTCTTTCTTTTTAATTAACTGCTTGTAAGTGTGCAGCCTCATTCTGATCACTTCAGGACGTCTTGATGCTTTTTCATGGGAATCTTCATCATCATCGTCTCCCAGCACGATATTGCCAAGCATCGTCCTGATGGGGTTAAATACCAGGGATTCTTTAAACAGGATCAAAATCACAGCCAGGAGCAGATAGAATCCGGCTACAATCAGGTGCCCTGCATAAGGGACATCAACTTGTTCATTGAACCATTCAGCGAAAGCGAGTGAAAGAAAAAGAAACAGGAATCCTGAGATTCCCAGGATGATGACAAAAAGGGCGAGATGAGAAATCAAGTCGCCCATTTTCTTTGCCAGCAGTATTTTGTTGTACTTGAGTTGCAGGTCAAAATATTCCTGCAATTCACCGAATACCGCTCTTAGCGCATCATCCAGTTTTATTTTATCCATGAAGGGAAGCTAGGCTCAGGATTTCTTTGCGACGTTCTTTTTTACGTCATCCAGTACCTCATTAGCGCCTTTCTTTACGTCATCCATCACCTCGGCCGTTCCTTTTTTCACATCCTCCATGACTTCCGTGACGCTGTCTTTCAGGTCATCAAATTTGCTGTACATATCGTCAGCCCATTCCTTGGATTTTTCGGCTACTTTCTTACGTGTTTCTTCGCCTGTTTCAGGGGCGAAGAGCAATCCGGCGATGGCGCCGATCGCACCGCCTACCACAAGACCTGCTATGAAGGCAAATCCTGAACTTGAATTATTGTCACTCATATTTATAGTTTTTGGGTTATTAACGAAGTGTAAATATAACGAATTTTAAG
>JARRQC010000178.1:0-5408 GCA_037382165.1 bacterium
AGAAAGTTACCGGCAGCTTATGGAAGCCTCCAATAAGTTGTTTAAAGGGGCCATCCTTTCCGAAACAGAAATGACGCATCCGAAAATGGAAGAGATCTGTGGATATACACCTTCCTGGATCCAGCCCTGGATGCAAACGCTGGAAATTGCGCGACCTTTGCTCCATGACGATATACTCAAAAAGATCAGGGGATACGATCCGATAGCCACAATTGCAGAAAGCTTTGACAGGGATCAGCTTGATGGCCGCCATGTCCTGGACAAAGCACAATATACCTGGAACAAGACCATGCTGGAAGGACAAATCCTGAATTGGGGTGGCGACCGTGTCGACATGGCCAATTCCATGGAGTCACGACCTGCCTTCCTGGATCATCATGTCGCTGAAATGGCCAGGGAGATCCCTCCCCATATGCGCATCAAGGGAAACACGGAAAAATGGGTGCTGCGGGAAGCCATGAAACATATTCTGCCCAGAACCTTGTACGAAAGGGAGAAATTCGCTTTCATGTCTCCACCGGCCCACACCGACCACAAAAAAAGACAGGCCCTGAAACTGCTACTGGAAAAGTTTGCAAGCAAAAAAGCCATTGAAGAAGCCGGTGTGTTTGATACAAAAAGACTGCTTCAGTTTTTGGAAGATTATCAAAAGGATACCGACCCGGTTTCCCTGGTGAGGAAAGACGCTTTGATCAATCATATTCTTGGATTACAGATCCTTCACCATCATTTTATTCGATAAAAGAGTGCCGGGACAGGGATGAAGATCCCATAGAAATGATCTCGTACTGAAAACCAGCCCGGGAAAGCGATCTTTGATATCTTTGAAAGATTGCATCGTCAACTCGTTTTCCTACCATGATGAAATATTTAATTGCGCTGTTATGGGTTGTTACTGATAACTCATCCCTCTTCAGCGGTGAAGATCACCAAACAACCTTCCTAACCCATAAAATTGACAGTATCCTTAAAGCCAGGGATATTGCCGGTTGCCAGGCAGCCCTTTTCACATCAGACACGCTGTTATGGATGAAAAGTTTTGGTATTCGCGACAGGAAAAACAAGGCAGCGGTAACAGCTGACGACCTGTTTCGAATGGGGTCGGTTACCAAGACCTTTGTGGCAGTGGCTGTCATGCAGCTTGTGGAACAGGGAAAGTTAAGCCTTGATGACCAGGTTCAGGAACTTCCGCCTGAGATTTCTTTTGAGAATCCCTGGGAAGCGACTGATCCGTTACGGGTGTTTCATCTGCTGGAAGCGGAAATGCTCAGGGTAACCTATTAGGTGGGTGTTATACGGGGCTTATTCTGAACAATACCAATCTTTACGGGTTTATGAAAAAGTTATGTGACTTTTCATTAATTTGGCTGTCCTTAAATATGCCATGTAAAAAGCTGTTACCATGAAATATTTATTAAACCTCATATTCATCATTTTCCTGTCCGCCGGTTTTCTGGCATTCTGCAAAACACCGGAACAATCAACTTCCGCAAAGAATGCGGGAGACTTACCGGAAGAATATGCCATTCCTGAAAATGTAAAGACAGTAATTGACCGCTCCTGCATGCCCTGCCATGGTCCTGACGGAAAATTCAAGGCAAAGCTGAAATGGAATTATGAAAAAATGAACGAGTACGACAAGACCAAGATGATCTCCAAACTGGCCAAGATCACCGAGGTGATTGAAGACGAAGAAATGCCGCCACCCAAGCAGGTAAAAAAGAACCCGGAATTAAAATTGTCCGACGGAGATAAAAAAATACTGACCGGCTGGGCTGAAAATACGGCCGAATCCCTTACTGGCAGTAATGAATAGTTGTTTTCTAAATCTACATTTTCGAATCCTCGTTTTTTAACCAATCCACCTGGTTAATAAGGAATATCTTAATTTTTTAACTTAGCTTTGGGGAGGAAACAAACCAACCTCCTTATCATGAAGTACTTTTCATCCTTGCTGCTTTGTTCGGCATTTTGCTTAGCCTATTTCATTTCACCAGCCCAGGAATCCAGTGACAAGCCTTTTTCTGAATCGACCTTTGCAGGGATCAAATTCAGAAGTATAGGCCCGGCATTTATGTCGGGACGCATCGCTGATGTTGTCATCCATCCGGATGATGAAAATACGTGGTATGTGGCGGTCGGTTCTGGTGGGATCTGGAAAACTGAAAATGCAGGTGTCACCTGGAAAGCGGTTTTTGACGATCAGCCGGTATACTCTATGGGTTGTCTCACCGTCGATCCTTCCAATCCCCATGTTGTCTGGGCAGGTACCGGTGAAAATGTCGGCGGACGTCATGTCGGTTATGGAGATGGCATCTACAAGAGTGAAGACGGGGGAGCAAGCTGGAAGAATATGGGATTGAAAAAGTCCCAGCACATCAGCAAGATCCTCATTCATCCGGAAAACTCCGACATTCTCTGGGTTGCCGCTCAGGGGCCGCTATGGAACAAAGGAGAGGAAAGAGGGCTTTATAAGACAACCGACGGCGGAAAAACCTGGAAAAAAACATTAGGTGATGACGTGTGGGTCGGGGTAACCGATATCGTGATGGATCCCCGGGAACCGGACCGCCTTTACGCCGCCACCTGGCAACGTCACCGGAATGTAGCCGCCTATCTGGGGGGTGGTCCGGGAACGGCCATTTACCGGTCGGAAGATGGCGGCGAAACATGGACCAAACTGGAAAACGGGCTGCCCAAATCCAATATGGGAAAGATCGGGCTGGCCATTTCCCCGCAGAAACCGGATTTTATCTATGCCGCCATTGAACTGGATCGAAGGACCGGCGGTGTGTACAAATCCACCAACCGTGGCGCATCATGGTCAAAGCAATCTGATGCCGTCGCCGGTGCCACCGGACCTCATTATTACCAGGAACTGTATGCCAGTCCGCATCACTTCGACCGCTTGTACCTGGTCGATAGCCGTATGCAGGTGTCAGAAGATGGCGGCAAGACCTTCCGGGGAATGAATGAAAAAAATAAACACGGTGATAACCATGCCGTCGCCTTCCGTAAAGATGATCCCGATTACCTGCTGGTAGGTACCGATGGCGGATTATATGAAACCTACGACCTGGAAGAGAACTGGCGTTTTATCAGCAACCTGCCGGTGACTCAGTTTTACAAGCTGGCATTGGATGATGCAGAACCTTTTTACCATATCATCGGCGGAACCCAGGATAATGGAACACAACGCGGACCTTCTGCCACTGACCGTTCACAGGGCATCACCAATGAAGACTGGCAATTGATCCTGTGGGCAGATGGTCACCAGCCCGCCACCGAACCGGGAAATCCCAACATTGTCTATGCCGAGGCGCAGGAAGGTTTCATGAACCGGCTGGACCTGGTCACCGGCGAAAGGGTATCGATTCAACCCCAGCCCGGGGCGGGAGAAGATTTTGAAAGATTCAACTGGGACTCTCCTATCCTGGTGAGCCCCCATTCCCCAACACGGATCTATTTCGCCTCCCAGCGGCTCTGGCGATCAGAAAACAGGGGGGACAGCTGGACAGCCGTTTCTCCTGACCTCACCCGGAACCAGGAAAGACTTGAACTTCCCATTATGGATAAAAAATGGAGCTGGGACGCTCCGTGGGATGTCAATGCCATGTCAACCTACAATACGATTACTTCCATCGCTGAATCTCCGGTGCAGGAAGATCTGCTGTATGTGGGAACAGATGACGGCCTGATACATGTATCGGAAGATGGCGGTCAACAATGGCGAAAGATAGAAGTGGGCAGCCTGCCGGACGTGCCTTCCACAGCTTTTGTCAATGATATCAAAGCCGACCTTTACGATGCCAATACCGTATATGCAGCCCTCGACAACCATAAATTCGGGGACCTGAAACCCTATTTGCTGAAAAGTACAAACAAAGGAAAATCATGGCAGTCCATCAGTTCTGACATCCCTGAAAATACACTGGTTTGGAGGCTCGTTCAGGACCATGTCAAGAAGGATCTGCTGTTTGCCGCAACGGAGTTCGGTATTTATTTCACGATTGATGGCGGTAAAAAATGGTTAAAATTCAAAGGTGGCTTACCTACCATTTCCTTCCGCGACCTGGCGATTCAACGCAGGGAAAATGACCTGGTCGGCGCTTCCTTTGGCAGGAGTTTCTACGTGCTCGATGACTACTCCTTCCTCCGTGATGTCAGCGAAGAAAAGTTAGACGAAGAGGGAGTTCTTTTTGGCACAAGGGATGCCAAATGGTATATTCCCCGGCCGGGTAAAGGATCTCAGGGCTCCTCTTTCTTCACCGCTGAGAATCCTCCCTACGGTGCTGCCTTCACCTATTACCTGAAAGAAGGATATAAGACACAGCAAGACTTTCGAAAGAAAAAGGAAAAGGAGCTGAACAAGGAAAACAAGGATGTCCCGTTTCCCGGATGGGAGTCTCTGGACAAAGAGAAGCAACAGCCAAAACCAAAGATCTGGCTTACAGTAAGGGATAGCGACGGGAATATTATCCGCCGGCTCTCCGGACCGACAGGAAAAGGATTCCACCGGCTGAGCTGGGATCTTCGATATGCAAGAAGTACGGCCATAGACAGTGATAATACCAGGCAGGATGTCAACCGGGGCGGCGCAAGAGGGGTCATCCCGGGCCGTTATTCGGTGACGCTTTCCAAAGAGATCGACGGCATGGTCACAGACCTGTCCGGACCCGTCGAATTCAATGTTGTGCCCTTACGGGAAGGGACATTGAAAGGCGCAGACCATGAAACTGTTGCTGAATTCTGGGGCGTACTGGATACTTTTAATGCACAGCTGTCAGAAATCCGGCTTGATCTGAGCGATGCACAAAAGAAAGTCAAGGCGATGGAACTCGCCCTGACAAGAACACCCGCTCCGGTAGCGGATCTCGAGCTTGAATTGCACAAACTGTCGCAGGAACTTGCTGCCCTTGAAATGAAAATATCCGGCAGTCCATCAAAAAATGAGATCGGGGAGAAGAACAGCCCAACCATCAGCATGCGGTACTATGCGGTCCGGATCGCTGTTTCCACTTCCACCTACGGACCTACCCCTACGGCAAGGGAAAACCTTGCCATTGCCCAGGCTGAACTCGATGATGTAAGGGCTTCCATGGATGAGATTGTCGATCAAACAATTCCGGATATGGAAAAGAAACTTCAAGAAGCAGGTGCTCCCGCCATAAGGTAATACACCGCTCTTCCTGTAATTGTGGGGTAGCACTGCCATTTCCTCATAAAATGGCTAATTTTAAAAGCTAAAAGCTGCTGAATTGAAAAACCCGATTACCAAAATAGGCATCCTGCTGCTTCTGATCATTGCCCTGCCGCCCATTTTCTTTTCAGCTTATGAAATGGGCAATATGGCGCAAAATGAAATGATGATCGATTCCATCTATACCAGCCAGCTGGAGTCGGTGCTC
>JARRQC010000179.1:0-5403 GCA_037382165.1 bacterium
CCCAGTTTTGTATTCCTGAAATAAAATCCCCATCCCTGTTTCACCCAGTGTCCGACAAGTGGCAGGGGGATCATCATGCTTTTTTTGTCTTTTCTGTAAACAATAGCCGCACCATCCCCGGAATCCATAATGCAGAGTATATTCAGATGCCGGATATACCCCCGGCGCTTTTCGCTGCCCCTGATGGTTTGGTGAATATTATACACCGCAACCTGCGCCATGATTTCTGCAGTATGCCCTTGCTTGGCTGCCCACTCCGGACCTCCCAGGGCGGCAACATCCCCCACAGCATAGATGTTGTCAATTCCTTCCACCTTGCAATGATCGTCTATCCTGACAAAGCCTGCTTCATTAGTTGGTAAACCGGCCTCTTTCATCTTCGGATGCCCGTTACCACCGGGAATAAACAGGGTCAGGTCACTTTCCAGATGGCTGCCGTCCTCAAACCGGATCTCACCCTTAATGAAAGCGGTGATCTTTGAACCAATTTTGGTTTGGATTCCATATCTCTTAAAATAAGCCGGCATTTTAGCGATGGCGTTGGCTCCCATACGTTTGCCGGGTTCAGGCATCGGGGCGAACAGGGTGATCTCAAATTGATCGCGGATACCTTTCCTTTTCAGGAAGGTGCTGAAGTTAAACAGCATTTCAAAAGCAGGACCACCCCTCACCGCTGACTTATCTTTTGGATTACCGCCGAAACCTATGGCAATCCTGCCATGCCCCTTTTCAACGAGTTCATTCAGGCGTTTTTTAATAGCCAGGCTTTGTTCAGGCTGTCCACAAATGGAAAAAGTGTTTTCAATACCGGCGGGTTTCAGCTTACCCATTCCTATAGCCAGGATGAGGAAATCATAGGAGAGAGCGGATGATTTGAATTGTACCGTATTGTTTTGGATGTCAATGTCTTCGAATTCATCGATCACTACCTGGAAACCATGTTTTGTGCCCAGCTTTATTAAGGGAATGGAAGCCTGGTCAAAACGTCTGATCCCAAAGGGTATCCAGATGGATATGGGATAAATGAAAAGGAAATCCCTGTCTGAAACAAGGGTGACCTGGTAGTTGTATTTCCGCATCCTGATGGCTGCTTCCACACCTGCGATGCCTCCGCCAAGAATGACAATATGCCTTTTCATTGTTAAGTAATCTGCGGTTCAAAATTACCGATAAACTTTGAAAAATAAGGGAGTGATGATTTCTAAAAGTGAATCGATCCGGCAGGATTAATTCTTCAGGTTAAAAGGCACGCTTAGGCCTGCCATGAAATTCCGGCCTATATTGTACAACCCCAGGTCACGCAGGGTGGAAAGGTGATCATAATAGGAAACGTCAAGTAAATTGGCGCATTGCAGATGAATATGTATACGGTTGCGCTTGAGCTGTATATCAAAACCTGCTCCCAGGTTGACGAGTTGGTAGGCGGGCGTGGTCATTTCGAATTGTGCAGGCCTGTTTTGGGCAAAAACAAAATCCATACCCCCTTCCAGGTAGAGGTCACGTAAACCTTTCCATTTTTCAGCCACAAGCCGTACTTCCAGTGACAGGTCGTTGGCAGGGATCCTGGGCAGGTAGGAACCGTCTGCATATTCGCCGTAAACCATAGCATAAGATGCCTTCAGGTGAAGCCAGTCCAGCGGGTGAGGATGAATATGCAGGGAAGCTTCTGCCCCGTAAAGCCGGGCTTCCGCCTGCATATAACGATAAATGCGGTCACCCTCATCAGTAGAGTCTGCGGAAGGGGCAAGGTGGATATAATTAAAGATATGATTGTAGAAAAGTGACAAGTCCAGGGTGGTATGCCGTGTGTGCAGATGGTAGCCCAGGTCAACCTCCAGGTTCTGCTGCATGTCGAGGTCAGGGTTTCCTTCTTCGTAGCGAAGGCCATGTCTGCCCTGCTGGGTCAACTCTGCCAGGTTGGGGCTTCTGAAAGCGGATGCAAGGTTTGCACGTATGAGACTGCTTTCACTGACCTGGAAAGTGGCTCCCAGGGAAGCGCTCAGGTTGTCGTACTGGCTGTCAAAAGAGATGTATTCCGGCTCTTGGTGGTTACCCTCCTCTTCCTCTTCATGATCATGGCCGCCGGCCGCTTCCTGATAGGGTACGAAGATGCTGACATAATTATACCGCAAACCCGCTTCAAGTTTAACTGCATTGATATTGTACTGGAACAATCCATAAATGGAAATATCACGTATGGATGCATCCGGCAAGATACGTTCCGGCGCGTCGCCATTCCTGTTCTCCTGGAACATTCCCTGCGTACCGACAATATATCTAACTTTCGGTGAGATGCTATGAGTCACCTTTGCCCGATAGGATATGGTTTGCAGGGTCATGTCCACAAGTTCTGCATGGTCTCCCTCTTCTTCCCCGTGTAACTTCCGGTGATTGTTTTGGTAGGAGAGATCCAGGTCGAGTTTGAAATCACCCAGGAAAAAACGGTTCTGTGAGTTGACCAGATCATCTGTCAGATCCTGGTACCAGTACTGGTTCTTGCGGCCGTTTTCAGTAACGATCTGAATCGCCGGAGCTACGGCCATGCCGAACAAACTGGCATTGCGACTGTAAAATACCCTGAATACTCCTTTTTTTCGGATCAGTCCCAGGTCTGCGTTGACATTATAACTATTGAAGCGGGTATTGGGTGCAAATTCCCCTGTGCCCTGCAGGTAATCCTTATGGGAATTGATACCACCTCCGACACCCCAGAGGATTCCTTTCTGGTTACCCTGGACGGTCAGGTTGGAAAGGGCACCCACTGTATTCGAAAAATAGCGAAGGTCAAACTTGCCACGGATAGTTCCCTCCGCTGCGACAGGTTCAGGGATCATGTTGATCACGCCCCCCACGGCCCCCGATCCATAGATCAGCGAGGCAGGTCCTTTGATCACCTCTGCATGGCTCAGCCCGTTCTCACTGAGCAGGTAAGGATGATCTTCGGAGAACTGGAAATTTTGTAAGGGTAAACCATTCTTAAGTACCAGGATGTTATTCAGGGACAGCCCCCTGATGACAGGCGTAACCACTCCCGGACCTTTGGAGATCAAATTGACACCGGGGACCTCCCGCAGGGAAGCAATGAGGGAAGGAATTGTCGAGCTGTTTATCTCCTCTATACCCAGTGTGCTGATCTTGATGGTGTTGTCGTGCTGGGTGGAGGTAAAATTTCCGGAAATAACCACTTCCTCCCCTTCGATGACAGAAGGGCTCAGCAAAAGCTTGACCTCTTGTTTGTCTCCATCAAAGCGGATGATACGATGTAAAGTCTGGAAACCCACATAGGAAAAGAGAACGATAAACTCACCGTTCGGTATTTGAGTGATCTCGTAGTACCCGTCCCCATTCGAAATGGCACCCAATGACAGTTCCGGAATGTAAATATTGACGCCGGGCAGCGCTTCACCGGTATCCTGATTCTGAACAGTGCCCTGCAATACCGATTGAGAGAACAGCATTCCCGGCCAACATAAAATCCAGAACAGATATAGTAAGTTTCTTAGCATAGGCGTATCAAAATCCTGTTAAAAGATATCATTAAGGATGAATAAATGTTAATGTTCCCACCAATAAACAAGATTTACTTTTCGGGAATTTTTTTCAGCACATCAATGGTCAGATCCCAGAACTTCATTACTGTGTCAATCTCTAATCTTTCATCGGGTGAATGCGCCCCTTTGATGGTAGGGCCATAAGAGATCATATCCATGCCGGGATATTTGTCTCCGATCAATCCGCATTCCAGGCCTGCATGAATGGCCAGTACCTCCGGATCTGTACTGAAAAGGCGCTTGTAAGATTTTTCGGTGATGTCCACGATCGCTGAATTCGGATTGGGGCTCCATCCAGGATAGCCATCGGTATGCTGGATCCGGGCGCCGGCAAGCCGGAATACGCTGGCGACCATATTGCAGATGTCTTTTTTTGCCGATTCTACAGAACTGCGTTGGCTCGTAGTGACCATGATCTCATCCTCCAGCATTTTCACGGAAGCCAGGTTTGTGGAGGTTTCCACAAAATTCTCTATATCCTGTGACCAGGCGATCACACCATGCGGGCAGGCATAAAGCGCGTTAAGCAATGCAAAGACGGATTCCAGGTCCATCACATTATCTGGCATCTCAGCAGGGACAACGGTAAAATCCAAACCGGGTTCAGTGACATGGAATTCCGAACGGAACATTTCCAGATATTTATGTACCCGGCTTTCCAGGTTTTTCTTTTCCCCGGACGGGATCAGCACGAGGGCGGTTGCTTCGCGCGCGATAGCATTCCGAAGGTTACCGCCGTCAAAAGAAGCCAGCCTCAATTTCAGCTCGTCTGTCGTTTCCCACAAAAAACGGTTGAGCAGTTTGTTGGCATTACCCAACCCTTTCTGGATGTCGTCTCCTGAATGACCGCCTTTCAAACCGGAAACCATCAAAGTAAAAGCTGTATGATCCCCAGGTACAGGTTCCTTATCAAAGGGTAACCAGGCAAGGGTATCCTGTCCACCGGCGCATCCGATAAACAGTTGCCCTTCATCCTCGCTGTCGAGGTTGAGAAGGATTTCACTTTGAAGAAATCCTGGCTGGAGTGCGAAAGCCCCGGTCAGGCCGGTTTCTTCATCTACGGTAAACAAACATTCAATGGGTCCGTGTTCAATATCATCCGCGGCTAAGAGGGCAAGCTGCGCTGCGATCCCTATACCGTCATCCGCACCAAGGGTAGTTCCTTTGGCATAAAGCCATCCGTCTTTGATGAAGGTATCGATGGGATCCTTTTCAAAATCATGGACCTTGTCGCTGTTCTTTTCGCATACCATATCTACATGGCTCTGCAGAACCACGGAACGTCTTTTTTCCATACCTGGTGTAGCGGGTTTTCGGATCAGGATATTGCCCACTTTATCCTGAAGCGTTTCCAGTTGATGTTTTTTGCCAAAATCGAGCAGGTAGGCGAGGATCTGTTCCTCTTTTTTTGAGGGTCGGGGTATTTCCAGTATTTCCCTGAAATATTGCCAGACAGCCTGGGGTTGGAGGGTATTTAAATGTTCGTTCATGATCCGTTGTTTTGTGAAACACAAATGTAGGGAAAAGAGTTTTCAACGCTTGAAGGTTCTTTGCTGAAATGATTGCCGGCAAGAGGAGGATGTTTTATTCAGGGAAAGCCGATCTGCATCAATTAAACCTGTATCCTAACATCAAGCCCAGGAATTGAAGTGTCGACTTCTCTTCGTAAGCATTGAATCCCCCGAAAGTATACCTGATGTCGATATTGAATTTTCCCACGAACAAACCTGCACCAGCGCTGACACCAAAATCCACCGGATTGGAATCTGAAACACGGGCAGTTTTTGTGCTGGTGTTTCCATAATAATCTTCATGGATAGTGAGGGTATTGACGTTGCGTATGCGGCTTGCT
>JARRQC010000180.1:0-5367 GCA_037382165.1 bacterium
TATTTGGTCCCACAATGAAAATAGATTTAAACGGAATAAACATCCTGGTAACCGGTGCCAGCCGGGGTATAGGAGCAGGTATTGCAACGGCCCTGGGTAAAGCCGGCGGAAGGGTGGCTGTACATTATCACCGCAACGATAAGCTTGCAGATGACATCGTGCGGGATATCGGGAACGGTTCGATGAGCTTTTGCGCCAACCTGGAAGATGCGAAGGCATGCGACCAGTTGTTTCACAGTGTGCTTGATGCTTTCGGACACCTGGATGTACTTGTAAATAATGCAGGCATCTTTTTAATGACGCCACTGGATAGCAAAGCGTGGTTGCAGCATTGGGATAAGACACTGGATGTTAACCTTCGGGCTGCAGGATTACTGAGCCGGCTGGCCATACTTCACTTCCGGGATAGAGGCAGAGGACGTATCATCAACATATCAAGCCGTGCTGCATTCCGCGGCGACCATGCAGAACACCTCGCCTACGCTGCTTCAAAAGCAGGGATGGTTGCCCTTACCAAATCGATAGCCAGGGCTTTCGGAAAAGACAATATCACCAGTTTTCTTATCGCCCCAGGATGGGTCAGGACTGATATGAACAAGGAAACGATCGAACAATTCGGTGAAGAATCCATCACCAAAGATCTGGCGCTAAACAAACTTACCGAGCCGGAAGACCTTGCCCCGCTCACAGTACTCCTGGCCAGCGGTATGGCAGATCACGCCACGGGGACGACCATTGATATCAATGCGGGAAGCTATGTCCATTGAAAGCATACTTTAATAATGGCTCATATTCAGGATATTTCCGGGAATCCATTGTCATGGATTGCTGATCTTACTGTATCTCCTTTGAATTCCGTATTTTCGGCGCTAAATCAAAATCAAAGTTATGACCTTACAGGAAGTGATGGCCGAGCTTGAACAAATGGGCAGTGAACAAACCAAAAAGGTATTGATGAAACATGGTGCCAGAGAGCCCTTTTTCGGGGTGAAAGTCGGCGATTTGAAAAAAATCGTTAAAAAGGTAAAAAAAGACCACGAATTATCGATAGCGCTTTTTAATACAGGCAATTCCGATGCCATGTACCTTGCAGGGCTTATCGCCGACGAAAAAAAGATCTCAGGGGATCAACTGCAGGATTGGGCGGAAAAAGCCTACTGGTACATGCTGAGTGAATATACGGTTGCCTGGGTAGCTGCTGAAAGCCGTTTCGGACATGAACTGGGGATGGAGTGGATCGAGGCTGATGAAGAGAATATAGCCTCCGCCGGATGGGCCACCCTGGCGAACTATTTGGCCATTACCCAAAATGAGGAGCTCGATCTCCAGGAAATTGACGATTTACTGGAATGCATTTCCAAAACCATAAAATACGCACCCAACAGGGTCAGGTATGCGATGAACGGCTTCGTGATCGCTGCCGGTAGTTACATCCCCGAACTTACAAACCGCGCCATTGAGATCGCGGAGAAAATAGGTAAAGTGGAGGTTGAAATGGGCGGTACGGCCTGCAAGGTTCCTTCTGCTCCTGAGTATATCAAAAAAGTAAAAGACGCCGGAAAACTGGGAAAGAAAAAGAAAGTCGCCAGGTGCTAATTATTGGGAAATGACAAGGAGTACCCTTCCCCTGGAAATGAAAATTCCTGCCGTCCGTTTTGTTCTGTTTCTATTCAGGAAACAACCTGTATCAGGCATATAAAAATCCCGCAAAGTGACCGGAATCGTTTCCTTACACCCTGCGGGACATAGTCATTCAGACTAGATTTATTCCTTGCTATCCGAGAAGTCAAGCGAAGCCTGACGTTTGTAATAATCGTACCGCCATTTTGCATTCTTCACGGCCATCTGACTCAGCTCCCTTGCCCTTTTCGGGAAAGTTTTCCTGAGCGAAAGGAACCTCACCTCCTGGTTCTGGAATTGTTCAAATTTAGACCAGTCTGGTTCCTTGGAATCAAGCTGGAATGGGTTCTTACCTTCCTTTTCAAGCATGGGGTTGTACCTGTACAAGGTCCAGTAGCCACTTTCCACGGCAAGCTTTTCCTCGGCCTGCGCCTTCGCCATGGTCTTTCGCAGACCGTGTGCGATACACGGAGCATAGGCAATGATCAGTGAGGGTCCCGGATAAGCCTCGGCTTCCTTGAGGGCTTTGAAATACTGGGCCATATTGGCGCCCATGGCTACCTGAGCAACATATACGTATCCGTAGGTTTGTACCATCGCGCCCAGGTCCTTTTTCCTTGTTTCTTTCCCGGCTGTGGCAAACTTTGCTACCTGACCGGTTGAACTGGCTTTGGAAAGCTGGCCGCCCGTATTGGAATATACTTCTGTGTCCAGCACCAGGATATTGATATCCTCTCCTGAGGCGAGTACATGGTCCAGGCCTCCGAACCCGATATCATAAGCCCATCCGTCACCACCGAAAGCCCATACAGACTTTTTGATGAAGTATTGTTCCAATGCCATCAGTTCCCTGGCTTCTTTGTCTTTTGCGCCTTTCAGCACTTTAACCAGGCTGGCGGAAGCTGCTTTGGACTCTTCTCCTTTATCTTTCACCGAGATCCAGGTTTCAAATGCTTCTTTTCGCTCTTTGGAGATCCCGTTCTGCATGGCATTTTCCATCAGTCGCTGGATTCGGTCACGCATCTTGCTCACCCCGTGTGCCATCCCGAAGGCATATTCAGCATTGTCCTCGAAAAGCGAGTTTGCCCATGACGGGCCTTTTCCTTCACCATTTACCGTATAAGGCGTTGATGGTGCTGATCCTCCGTAAATGGACGAACAGCCTGTCGCATTGGCGATCATCATCCTGTCACCATACAACTGGGTGATCAATTGTATGTAAGGCGTCTCACCACAGCCGGCACAAGCACCCGAAAATTCAAAGAGTGTCTGCGCAAACTGGCTGTTTTTCATAGAAGAGAATTTATCCACCGCATGCTCTTTAACCGTCACATGGTTTGCAAACCAGTCCCAATGGTCCGCTTCTTTCATCTGCTCGTCAAGCGGTTTCATGACCAGGGATTTTTCCTTGGATGGACACACATCCGCACAACTGCCGCAACCGGTACAATCCAATGCACTAACCTGGATGCGGTATTTGTAATCGCTTAATTTACCTTTTACATCCAGCAATACGGCATCATCCGGAGCATTCTTCACTTCCTTATCATCCAAAAGGAAAGGCCTGATGGCAGCGTGTGGACACACATACGAACACTGGTTACATTGTATACAGTTTTCTGGCAGCCATTCCGGTACATTCACCGCAATACCGCGCTTTTCATAGGCTGTGGTTCCTGCCGGGAAGGTTCCGTCTTCCCTGCCGATGAATGCGCTGACAGGCAGATCGTCACCATTCAGATGTTCAATAGGTTTTACCACCTCCCTGATAAAGTCGGGCAATCCTGCATAAGGATTCTCCTCTTCTTTCAGTTTGATATTTGCCCATTCTTTCGGCACTTTGATCTCAACCACATCTGCACCACTATCGACCGCATCATAATTCATCCTGACGATTTCCTCTCCTTTCCTGCCATAGGTCTTTTGGATCAGGTTCTTCATCTGTTGCTCGGCCTGTTCGTAAGGAATCACCTCTGCCACTTTAAAGAATGCAGCCTGCATGATGGTATTGGTACGGCTTCCCAGACCCAGATCCGCCGCTATTTTTGTAGCATTGATCATGAAGAACCGGATATTATTCTCGGCCATCTGTTTCTTCATCTTGTCAGGCAGCCTGTTTTTGGTTTCATCCTCATCCCAGATGGAATTCAGCAGGAAGGTGCCGTTCTTCTTGATGCCTTTAAGCATATCATACTTATCCAGATAAGACGGCACATGACAGGCTACAAAGTCAGGTGTGCCTACCAGGTAGGGAGAGCGGATAGGATGGTCGCCAAAACGGAGGTGTGATGTTGTAATACCTCCCGATTTCTTGGAATCGTAAGCAAAATAAGCCTGTGCAAACTTATCCGTTGATTCACCGATGATCTTGATGGAATTCTTGTTGGCTCCAACCGTACCATCCGCACCAAGCCCGTAGAATTTACCCTCAAAGGTACCTTTTGGGGTAATACTGATCTCCGGCAGCATGGGCAGGGAAGTGAAAGTCACATCATCGACGATACCCACGGTGAACTTGTTTTTCGGCTCTTTCTGCTTCAGATTATTATATACAGAGACAATCATCGCCGGTGTGGTATCCTTCGAGCTGAGTCCGTATCTTCCGCCTACGATCAAGGGAGCATTCTCCTTTCCATAATAAATGTCCTTGACATCCAGGTAGAGCGGTTCTCCATTGGCTCCGGGTTCTTTGGTACGATCCAGTACGGCAATACGTTTGACTGTCCTGGGCATCACTTTCAGTAAATATTTTTCGGAAAACGGACGATAGAGATGTACGGCAACCATTCCGACCTTTTCACCATTTTCATTCAGGTGGTCTACCGTTTCACGGATGGTTTCCGTTACGGACCCCATAGCGATGATCACATTTTCAGCATCTTTAGCACCATAATAAACAAACGGATGATATTCCCTTCCGGTCAGTTTGTTGATCCCCTGCATATATTCTTCAACGAGGTCCGGGATAGGATCGTAGAAGCGGTTGGCGGCTTCCCTCGACTGGAAATAGATGTCCGGATTCTGCGCCGTTCCCCTGGTAACAGGATGTTCGGGATTCAGCGCATTGTCGCGGAATTTCTGTGCATCTTCCCATGGGAAGAGGTGTTCCAGGTCTTCCACTTCAAAATATTCGCATTTCTGTATTTCATGGGAAGTACGGAAACCGTCGAAAAAGTGAAGAAAAGGGATACGAGACCTGAGGGATACAAAATGGGCTACTGCACCGATGTCCATGATCTCCTGCACACTACCTGTGGCCAGCATACCATACCCGGTGTGGCGCACACTCATCACGTCACTGTGATCACCAAATATGGAAAGTGCCTGTGCAGCGAGACTACGGGCACTGACGTGGAAAACACCAGGCAACAATTCACCCGAAATCTTGTACATATTCGGTATCATCAGCAACAAGCCCTGGGAAGCGGTAAACGTAGAGGTGAGTGCACCCGATTGCAGAGAACCGTGTACAGCACCCGCCGCCCCGGCTTCCGACTGCATTTCAACCACCTTAACGGTTTCATTGAATATATTCTTCCGACCGTACGCTGCCCATTCGTCAACATACTCTGCCATGGTTGAAGAGGGTGTAATAGGATATATTGCTGCTACTTCACTGAACATGTAAGCTACATGCGCTGCAGCGTAATTACCGTCGCAGGTAATGAATCTTTTCTTTTTTGTCATCCTTTTATCGGTTTAATTCGGGTGCCGTGTTCCGCCTGAATAGATTGATATTTCTGCTGT
>JARRQC010000181.1:0-5320 GCA_037382165.1 bacterium
CGCACAGGGATTCCCATATGCTATTGTGTATAATTTTCCGTCCCGGTTCAGGCGTGTCCTGCAGTCTCCCAGTTTTTCCGGTTCAATGGTACAGTTGTGCGGACAAAGCTTACATTTCAGTCCTTTGGGTGTAGGCGTATAATAGATAGCCTCTTTGCTCCATTTCCAGAGTTCATAATCTGTTTGTTCCATGATAGCAAGTGCTTTGGCAGGCAGACCATGCGAAAGGAAAACAGATCCCGCACCGGCCATACCCAATTTCAGGAAATCACGTTTATTCATCCTCCATCCGTTTTCCACAATTCCTCCGCTTAAGATTTTCTTTAAAGTTACTTCATTTTGACTTAATCCGGAGCAGGATCAATGTTAAAAAGTGAAGTGATGCCATAACAAGTACACTCTGGTAGATACCGATCATCGGGATAAGCCAGACTGTAACAGCAAGACTGCCTACCGCAGCTCCAACCAAATCGGCAGCATATACTTCAGAAACCAGTGTACCAGGATCCGTTTTACGATGACAGACCGATATTCCATATTGTAATCCGGTAAAAGCTGCAAGAATGAACATCGCAAAAATGAAGATTACCCTGATAATGATAGTTTCTTCCATTTTGCCGATAAAGAAGATAGTGAGGGCGATGCTCAGTATATAGATTCCTGAAAATAACTGGACAAAGTTCATCAGCCGGAGCGGGTAATTCATTTTACATATCAGGCTGAATCGCGAGCCTATGGCCAGCCCGGCCATGAAAGTGGTGATGATGATACCGATGAACAGGTATACATTGCCGAAAAGCACCTGAAAGACCACAATTAAAACGAGTTCAGTGGAAACCCCGGTGATCCCGCTTGTAAACATAGCGGTGGCATAATTGTGTGTAAAGAAATAAAACATCCCGACGATCAAAAGGCAGAAAAAGGGAATGATCCAAAAAGAGATTCCAAAATAGGAAAGCCAGTGCCTGATATACAAGTAATAGACTACCGGCCTGAAATTATAATTCAGCGGTGCATCTTCCAGATAACTTTCCAGCGTGTTCTCAGATCTTATTTTCATCAGCCTGTCATCCAGGTAGGCTTCATTGACATAGGTGTTAGAAATATGGCTTTCCTCCTGCAAAGTACTGTATGCCAGTGTCAGGGAATCATCTGAAGCAAGAAAATAGTACCTGTCTCCCGGTACAAGCAGTACATGCCTGAAGACCTTACAAAGACTATTGTAAAGGCTGGAGTGTAAAAGAAGTTCATTATCGCTCAGATAATTCTGACTGGATGGTAGAGATGTCGAAAGTATACCTCCAAGGTTCAGATGCTGTTTCACCAAAGTGAAAAAATCAACAGTATAAAATCGATTGAACTGAGCACTGGTTGGAGGAGGTTCACTGATGAGCACGACATCGAATTTTCCGGTATTCTTTTTCAGAAACAAAACCGGGTCTGAAAAGCGAAAGTCTATTTTATCAGACATGTCAAGCAGATTCAATTCACCAGCCAGGTGCGGTAAAAAGCTATTTTGATCAACATAGACTATTTGCTCAACCTCACGATATTTATTCACCTCTGCCATTGCACCGGTTAACGCACCTCCGAACATAAGTACACGACTTGCATTTTTTCTCTGGAGCATCGCATAATGTACATCTTCCTCCCGCCTGACCGGCTCATTATCTGAAGAAAGCAACTGACCATCCAGGAAAAGGTTCGTCTGATTTTGCTGTCTTGTAACCGTGATATTACCATAGGGTGAATCAAGGCTTTGAAGCACCTGCTGGTCAGGAAAAAGCTTTGCCTTGGACAGCATGGTCAAATCATAATTGTAAACCACGTGCATGATCCCGAAAGCAGCCAGCAGGTAGAGGAGGCTAAGAAAATATCTTTTCAGTCTGAATTCAGTAACTCCGAAATGGATGAAAGCGATGAGGGCGAGATACTGTAAAGAAGTCAGATTATCTGTTTGCAGGTAATAAATAAACAGCAGGCTGGTGATCAACCCTCCAGTCAGACTTCCTGCTGACTCATAACTGTAGCAATTCTGAAGACTTCCCGGATTACGTGAAGTGGTGATGTTGATCAGGGTATAAGTAAAGCCTCCCAGGAAGCAAAGCGGCAGCAGTACAATAAGGGAAAAATAAAGCACACCGTACAGGCTGATCAACCGGCCGACTTCAAAAATGGAGTTCCTGTAATACGCTATACCAAAAGCGGCGAAAGCTGGATACAAAGCAATGAATACAAGCAATAACCTGATCAGGTCGGAATAATTACGTCCGGGTTTAAGATACCGGCCCATCCAGGCGCCAAGAGCCGTGCAAAGCATCCAGATCGAGAACAAAATCCCAATGACAAGTTCGTTACCGTTATAGATAATCAGAAACTCGCGTACAAGGATGATCTGCGCCCCCAGGAGCAGGAAGCCGAGTAAAAATACATCGGCATAAATGCGCCTGTTTATCCCCGTTCCTTTTTGCCCCATGGACTTGATTAATGCTTTTTTATTGGTTAATTTTGATATATCTGTAAAGTTAAGGTAAACATGGCCGATATCAAAAAAAGATTGACCATCTGCTTCTTAATCAATGTCTTTATCATTGGTATATCCTTTGCACAGGCGACTGGTGAACGGGCGCCCTATGCAGCCGGACGATTTTATGAGAAGGACCCTGTAAAACTCACTGAAGACCTGAAGGAGCTTTTCGCTCAAACCACCAGGATAACAAGGCAACCTGTACTGGCCCTCATATCCCCGCATGCCGGCTATGCTTATTCGGGAGTGGTTTCAGCCACGGCTTTCAAACAATTGCCACCGGAAAAGGAATACGAGAATATATTCATTATCGGTTCTTCCCATACCATGGCGATCAATGGCGCATCGATATACAACCTGGGAGATTTTATTACACCCCTGGGAACAGTACACGTGAACCTTAGCCTCGCCGATGAATTGATCGGATCAGAACGGTATTTCCAGTCTATACCTGAAGCCCATCGCTATGAGCATATCCTTGAAAACCAGCTTCCATTTCTCCAGTATTACCTTAAAGAAGATTTCAGCATCTTACCCATTGTGGTCGGTACAGGCAATGACAAGGTGATCACTGCACTGGCCCGTGCTTTAAAACCCTATTTCAACGAGCGAAATCTTTTTGTCATCAGTGCAGATTTTTCTCACTATCCCGGCTACCGGGATGCCTGTCATGCAGACAGTCTGACTGCCGCTGCCATCATGAGTAACGACGAAGATCAATTTGAAAACCGTGTAAACGAAATTGAGCAGATGGATTTTCCGGGGCTCTCAACGGCAACCTGCGGTGCCAGTGCCATACGGTTGCTCCTGAAAATGAGCGAAACAGAAGACGATCTCAAATTCCTTCCCCTGAGATACATGAATTCGGGTGATGTAGCTATCGGAGACAAAAACAGGGTGGTTGGGTACTTTGCATTAGCCTTATATCGAAGCTCGCCACCAACAGACCAATCCTTTTACCTGGATGAGGATGACAAGCAGGATCTGCTGACAATTGCAAGGTTTACACTGGATGAATACATTGCATTGGGAGAGATCCCCGATCTCAATCCGAAGCAGTTTTCCGAAGCATTGCAGACCTTTGCCGGAGCCTTTGTCACCCTTACTAAAAATGACAAACTCAGGGGATGCATCGGAAGGTTCAACCCGGAGCAACCCCTGTATCAAACGGTACAGGAAATGACCATCTCGGCAGCCACACAAGATTACCGGTTCCAGCCGGTCAGACCTTCAGAACTGGATTTGATTGACCTGGAAATATCGGTGCTGACACCTCTGAAGAAGATCGAGGACATCAATGAGATCGAGCTGGGAAAGGATGGTATATATATCGTGAAAGGCAACAAGAGCGGAACCTATTTACCTCAGGTAGCAACCGATACGGGGTGGACGCTTGAGGAATTCCTGGGTCATTGTGCCCGGGATAAGGCGGGCATCGGATGGGATGGGTGGAAAAATGCGAACATCTACACCTACCAGGCCATCGTGTTCAGCGAGCATGAGTTTTCATTTCAACCCGAATAGAGATAGTAAACCCTCAGGTACCAAGCCAAAAATCCCGGGGCTTAAGCCCCGGGAAACTGATGATAGGGATTTGTATGCTACACTGTCTTATGGCAGGTATAGCATACGATTCACCTCATGCCGGTCACCTGCATCAAGACGTAGCAGATAGATGCCCCCGGGCATGGCCTGGCCACCCTGGTCCGTTGCGTTCCAGGTGAAGCTGTGCTTTCCTTCCTCTAGTTCACGTTGAACCAGTGTGCACACCTCTTTACCGTCAAGGGTAAATATTTTCAGGCTGACCCATGCATCGGCAGGCAGATGGACCTCGATACGTGTTTCCGCCGTGAAAGGATTGGGATAATTCTGACCAAGCAACGCGTTGGCATTCAGAACACCTTGCCCGGATTCTCCGGATTTCCAATCATCTTTATCAGTCCGCTGGTACGCCTCATAATACTGCTTCTTGAGGACTTTCACCTTTTCGGGAATATCCATTGCAAACATTTCTCCTTCATGTCCTACGGAGGTTCTGCCGTTGATGCCAACCTGGTTTTCAGGCAGGACCATGTCGTCCTTCGATGCCAACAGGGCATTTCCCTTCTTATCATCCTTCCCGAAGACAAACCGCATGAAGATGATGTCGTTCCAGCCGTCAATATTGGCCAGGGTGCTGTCGTAGGCATCGGGCGTCGTGGGGAAATCGGAAGATTTCGTCAACCCGGCCAGGTTCAGAGTCACAACCCGGTTGTCCTCATTCCCGTTGCCATTCTTCCCGGGTTTTGCATTTGTTCCCGGGGACAGGACGATCGAACCTGGCAGATCTTCACTATCGCCACCGAAGACATAGGAATATTTCAGGACATCGCCTTTGTTATTGAATCGCATGACAAATGCCTCCCCATAGTCATCATGTATTGTAACTGGCCCTTCTGTCGATGGAAAATCATCGGAGTGGGTCAATCCCGCGAGGTAGGCTTCCCCTGAAGGATGCACATCGATGGCCTCCGGTTCATCCGAGGCATTTCCACCGTAATAGGTAGAAAATACGAGTTCATCCAGGTCGGGACTGATCTTTGCCAGGTAGCCATCGTAAGCACCGCCGTTGTATGTTTCGTCAAAAGCACCGGGAGTTACCGGGAAATCCAGTGAAGCGGTCATGGCAGAAACATAAATGTTCCCGTTCCGGTCCAGTGCAAAGGCACAATCGATCTCGTCCCCGCTGCCGCCGAGGTAGGTGGCTTTTTCTATTTTGGTAAGCGCATTATCAAACTGTGCCAAAAACAAATC
>JARRQC010000182.1:0-9693 GCA_037382165.1 bacterium
AATACATTCAATAATATCTCCGGCGATTAGGGACTCCTGACCTTTTTTTCTTGCAGCCAGGTCCCCGGCAAGTCCGTGCAGGAAAACACCGATTACTGCTGCCTGACCGGGTGAATAACCCTGTGCCAGCAGTCCGGTAATCATTCCTGTCAGCACATCACCGCTGCCGGCGGTGGCCATGCCCGGGTTTCCTGTGGAATTGAAATAGACCAGGCCATCAGGGAAACAGGTGGCGGTGTGCGCCCCCTTGAGTACTACATATACATTATGTTTTGCAGCGAAATTCTTCAGCAACTGCAGCTTTTCGAAGTCGTTGGACCAGCTACCCGCCAGTCGTTTGAATTCACCAGGGTGTGGTGTCAGTATACTCCCTTTGGGGAGGAAGCCCAGCCATGTTTTATTGAGCGCAAGGATATTGAGCGCATCCGCATCAAATACGAGTGGCTTGGCAGATTCCTGTATCAGCATTTTAAGCGCCATCTGGGATTGTTTCTCTGTTCCCAGTCCGGGGCCTGCCCCGATGGCCTGGTAAGGTGACAGGTCAGGAACTTCCGAAAAGTGGTTGTCAAACCTGTCAATGCTGATCATGGTTTCGGGGGTGGCGGTCTGCATGATCTCATAACCTGAAATGGGAATGTGGGTATGCAACAAGCCCACACCGGATCTCAGGCAGGCGCGCGAGGCGAGGATCGCCGCTCCCATCTTGCCATAACTTCCTGCAATCATCAAGGCATGACCAAAGTTGCCTTTATGTTCGAATTTCCTTCGCCTTTTGAGCATAGGACTGACATCCCTTTTCTGCATATAAAAATATTTTGTGCCGGTGGAATTGATGTAATCATGAGAGAGGCCAATATTCAGGACTTTCCATTGTCCGACATATTCATCATTCATGGGCAACAAAAAAGCCAACTTTGGCATTTGAAAACTGAGGGTGTAATCTGCCCTGGCGATGATACCTTTTGCCGGGTCCGAAAATTTGTCAGCAAACAATCCGGAAGGTATGTCTATTGCTATTGTAACAGCTCCGCAGCGGTTCATGTGCCTGATCGCTTCACCGGCAAGACCGGTTACCGGACGGGTGAGGCCGGAGCCGAAAAGGGCATCCACGATAACATCTTCGTCCCGTATCTCCGGTAATTCCCCTTTGGTTTTCACATCTAAAATATGATCGCCGGAAATCAGGTTGAGCAATCGGTCATGGTTTGTCTGAAAGTCTACTGAAGTCTTGTCGCTGTATCGAATAACATACACCCTGACCTGGTACCCTTCCGCCAGGAGCAGTCGTGCCAGGACCAGTCCGTCACCCCCGTTGTTTCCGGGACCGGCGAATACATGGATCGTATGATGAGCATCTATTCTTTTCCGCATCCACTGGTAAAGTTGGTAAGCGGCCCTTTCCATCAGGTCGATGGAGGCGATGGGCTCATTTTTAATGGTGTAGGCATCCGCCTCCCTGATTTGCTCAACAGATAATATTTTCATAGCACTTCTCTTTCAGACAAAGGTATAAAAAGGTAGCCCGGCAGAAAAGAGCATTAAGACCGGTGAAACTACTTATTTGGAATCTTTCTGAATTAGAATTTAAAGATGGTAAAAATGAATCAAATAATATCTTTGCCGGCATTGCCAACAATTCGATGAAACGATTTCTTTTCTTTTTCATCTTTCTGTCTTTTGGATTGTTATTAATGGCTCAGGAAGAACCCTCCTGGTCGGTGAAGTGGAAGAATGGCGTGAAGATAAACCGGTCGGATGGGGAGTTTAAGTTCAGCCTGGGAGGCCGTGTATTGTATGATGTAATGTTCATCAGCCAGGACAGCAGGCTTGATGAGGATTTTGAAGGTTTGAACGGTTCTGAGTTCCGGCGTCTCAGATGGTACACTTCAGGTACGTTATACCGCATCATCAAGTTTAAGCTGCAGTTTGATTTTGCTGCGGGAGATGCCGGGGTAAAGGATGCCTATGTTGAGATCACGAAGATCCCTGGTGTGGGAAATTTCAGGGCGGGTCACTTCAAACAGCCTTTCGGGTATGAAATGGCCACCAGTTCGAAATACGTGAATTTCATGGAAAGAGGCCTGACCAATGCATTCACGCCGGAGCGTGACATGGGATTCATGATCCATAACCGGGAATTCGGTAATCGACTTGGTTGGTACCTCGGTTTTTTTCATCCGGCAGGTAATGTAGGTAAATTCCTCGGGAACCAGTGGCGTATCACTGCGAGACTAGCAGGCCTGCCAGTTTATAAACCCGATGGCAGATATACAGTTTTACATTTGGGAATTGCAGCCGTTACCCAATTTCATGATTCCCAGGTGCTGACCCTGAGTGAAAGGCCGGAAGCGCATCTCGCGCCCAAATACGCCAACCTGAAATTTGATGCCGTATCCTATGCCCATGTGGCGGGCGCCGAATTTTCATTTGTCAGGGGACCCTGGGCCGTCCAGTCCGAACTGATGTTTACTTCCGTTGATCCGGCGGAAATTTCAGATGCCTTGCATACCAGTTATTTATATCATGCGTTCTATATTCAGGTAAGCTGGTTTATTACGGGTGAACACAAGAACTACAGTACCTCAAAGAATTGTTATGATATCATCACGCCCAACAATAATCTTGGAAAAGGTAAATCAGGTGCATGGGAGCTGGCAGTCCGTTTTTCACAGCTTGACCTGAATGATAGAGACCAAAATGGCGGGGGTATGAATGATTTTACCATCGGTCTGAGCTGGTACCTGAATCCGGCCACCCGCTTCATGTTCAATTATGTATATTCAGATGTATTCAATACCGGTCATGCGGATATTGCCCAGGTCAGGTTCCAGATCGCATTTTAAGGGACAAGGGGCAAACCATCAATTCACCAGCCCGGAATTCGTGTATTTTTGCCGCAGAGATTAAATCAGATGGGACGAAGAAAGAAGCCGCTTCCTTATATCGAAAACCTTGAAATCATTGATGCCGGAGCAGAAGGTAAAGCCGTCGGTAAATGGAATGACCGCGTGGTATTTGTCCCTTTTGCCGCCCCCGGTGATCTTGTAGACGTTAAAGTATACAAAAAGCGGAGGTCCTATTATGAAGCCAGGATCGAAAACCTTCGCAAAGCATCTGAATTCAGGGTAAAACCGGTATGCGATCATTTTGGGCTTTGCGGCGGATGCAAATGGCAGCATTTTGATTACAGGCAGCAGCTCGCATTCAAGGAGAAACAGGTAAAGGACAGCCTGGACCGTATAGGGAAGGTTACCTACCCGGAAATCCAGCCGATCATAGGGTCGGATAATGAATACTACTACCGGAACAAGCTGGAGTTCACCTTCTCCAGCAGAAGATGGTTTACGGAAATGGATCCTGAAAAATCGGCCGGAGGCCCGGAAAATACCCAGGGTCTTGGTTTTCATCTCCCGGGAATGTTTGACAAAGTGCTGGATATTACACACTGTTACCTTCAGCCGGAGCCATCCAATAAGATCAGGAATGCTGTCAGGGAATTTGCCATCAGGCACCACATTGATTTTTATGATATCCGGCAGGAAAAAGGATTGCTCCGGAACCTGATGATCCGGACATCATCTACAGGCGATACCATGGTGTTGGTGGTTTTTTATAAGAAAGAGAAGGAAACCATCAGGATGATCATGGATTTTATCAAAGAGAAGTTTCCTGAAGTCACCTCTTTATTGTACATGATCAATCCGAAAAAGAATGACTCGATCTATGACCTGGAGGTCATGGCCTGGCATGGGTTACCCTATATTATGGAAGAAATGCCTCCCCCGGATGAGAACCAGCCTGTGCTGAGGTATAAAGTTGGTCCGAAATCATTTTATCAAACCAATCCCAAACAGGCGCAGAAACTCTACCGGACAGCCTTTGAATTCGCCAATTTCAGGGGAGATGAACTCGTTTACGACTTATACACCGGAACAGGCACGATTGCCAATTACATTGCACATACTGTTCAGAAAGTGATCGGGGTGGATTCGGTGGAAGAAGCCATCGTTGACGCCCGCGAGAATGCCGCATTAAATAACATCACTAACCAGGAATTCCTGGCGGGTGACCTGGCCAGAATTTTCGATGGGTCATTTCTGGCCAAATACGGAAAACCCGATGTCATCATTACTGATCCACCCAGGGCGGGGATGCACGAAAAAGTCATTCAATCCATATTGAAAGCAGAACCGGGTAAAATAGTCTATGTAAGTTGTAATCCTGCCACACAGGCAAGGGATGTGGCTTTGCTGGATCCAAAATACGAAATTCTCAAGGTTCAGCCGGTGGATATGTTTCCGCAAACCCATCATGTGGAAAATGTCATCCTGATGAAGTTGAGATATGATCGGCATACACCGCAAATGATCAATGCAGAGACTGATTTGAACACGTAACCTCAATATTAATTATAGCTTTTTCAGTTGGAAAAGAAACGCACCTTATTAATTTTGTTAGCAATATGACCAAACCTGAATTTATGACGCTAAGGATCTTACTGGTATTTATTGCTTCATTCCTTTTTTGGACCGGTTCAGTGCTGTTTTCGGGTTGTAAAAAGTCAGAAACCCCACCGGAGAATGTGATTGCTCCGGTCATGAGTTCCATTGCGATCACCGGACAGGAAAGTACCTATGAAGTGACCATCGGCTTCAGCCAGGGGGTATTCAGGTTTGCCAACAGCAGCGGTGACCTTAACATCCAGAGCTTCAGGGTGTCGATAGAAGGGGGATCCCTGAATATTTTGAATTTTGTTGTCACACATACCGCCGGCCAGAAGAGTGCGTTGATCCGCATCCAGTTTGACAGGATACCGGATGGAACAGAATTCGTGAACATAAGTCCATTTGACGGCAACAGCATCTACAATGCTTCTGGAAGACCTATGCTGGCTTCGGAATTAAAGTCAATTTCAACTGCCGGCATTGAACATGAAACCATTTATGTGAAGGATGAAGGAGCTGGTACCGGCACGGTGAAATGGACATCCAACAATACGTATGTGCTGGATGGCTTTGTCTTTGTGAATGAGGGGCAGGTGCTGACCATTGAAGCGGGAACCATCGTAAAGGGTAAAGCCGGTAACGGAGAAAATGCTTCCGCGCTCATCATCGCCCGGGGCGGGAAGATCAGGGCGGAAGGAACGGTGGACAGACCGATAGTATTCACCGCCGAATCGGATGACCTGAACGGTTCGGTCAATGACCTTGACGATGGATTGTGGGGTGGACTGATACTGCTGGGTAAAGCAACTTTGAATGCGATCCCGGGTGAGCAACATGTGGAAGGCATACCTGAGGAGGAAATGCGCGGCTTCAGAAATACAGTCATTGAATATGTGGAAGTGTTTTCTCACAAGGATGATGGTGTGGAGATTTTTGGAGGAGCACCCTCACTTAAGTATATCATCTCTGCATTTTGCGGCGATGATGCATTTGATTCTGAACAGGGATACCATGGAAGGGGGCAATTCTGGCTTGGTGTCCAGGGATTCAACCACGGGGACCGCCTGGCAGAACATGATGGAGGAACAGACCCCTTAAACGGCCTACCCCTTGCCATTCCTACCATCTGCAATGCAACTTATGTAGGACAACCGGCGGGTGCCGGCAGACGGGCTGTTTCCTTCGGCTCGAATTCGGGTGGTCACTACGTGAATTCCATATTCTATCAGCAGGCCTATGGGATAGACATACAACTGTCGACCTCTGACTGCAGTTTTGATCGCTGGAATGACGGGGACCTCTCCATTTCCAACAACCTGTTCTACCTGATAGACCAGGGACAAATGATTTATGTCATGGCCACGGCTGGTGTTTCCGAGGATATGGAAGAGGAGGCCAACGGGCAATTAGACGCCTATTTTATGGTTGCGGGAAATACGGTCACAGATCCTGGCTTTGAACTTAACGGACTGACATTTAAGGTTATTCCCACGAATGATGTATCGGATAATCTGGGGGAATACCCAGATGACGGGTGGTTTGAGGAAGTCGGTTTCAAGGGTGCACTCGCTGAGGATTACAATTGGGTTGCAGATTGGAGCCTTTTCTCAAAATATATGAATTGACCACTGCCTGTTTCATCAAAAATTGAAGGCTTAAAGCTATCGACAATTGTTAACTTTCTGAATGGATTCCGGTTAACGGATCAATAGGATTCCGGTTTCTTATGTTTTTGATCCATCGCCCGTTGTATCATTTCCAGGGCCCTTAGTCCTGCCGTTTCTATGCTTTCCGACATGGAAAGGAATCCGTGGTCTCTGATCTCCAGGAAAGGATGATCATCGATGACCTCCATCACCTGTTCCACGATCAGCAGCGTCCCTGATTCAACAGCTTGCCGGGTAACAGGTAACCCCAATATGTCAGCCTTAGCCGTGATCTGAACGCAATGACCGTGCAGGATGGCCTGTACATCGGGTCTTTGAGCATAAATGGCATAATGCAGCATGGCCTCTGACGAGGGTTCACGGTGCGATGATCCGGATATCCGCAGGGTCATGCTTTCCAGGTCCGCACCGTGCACGCCTAATGCAGCATGGCCTCTGACGAGGGTTCACGGTGCGATGATCCGGATATCCGAAGGGTAATGCTTTCCAGGTCCGCACCGTGCACGGTAAAAAAAGCTTCATCGGGAAGGTGGGCTGCGAAACTGCTTCGGGCGGCCGTGATGATCATTTCATTTTTCCCGGGGAATACCCTGAAACTCATGTTGCCATGGGTTCCTCCCGGGTATTGAGGTGCCAGACCCTTGTCATGGAAGATCAGGCACCATTTTCTCAGCTGGTCGATTCGCCGGTCATCGGGCACTTCAGCGGTTATCCGCTCCATTTGATATTTTACACCTTCATAAGCCCCCATTAGTATTGTGTTATCATTTTTACCAGTTGATTGAGGTTTATATCGGTTGCCGGATAAATAATTTTCGCCCTCGAATAGAATGGGATTCTTTCTTCCAGCTTTTGTGCTATGGCTTTCCTGAGTTCCTGCTCGGAAAGTGCAGACACCAATGGCCTTTTCTTTTTCGTTCGCTTTAAACGGCTTAAGATCTCTTCGGTATCCATTTCCAGGTAAACCGTCAGCCCCTTACGGTTCATTCTTTCCATCGCGTCGAAAAAACAGGGCGTGCCTCCCCCGGTTGAGATGACTGTCTTTTCTCTGGTAAAGGACTCCTCCAGAATATTGTATTCCAGTTTTCGAAATAACAGCTCATCATATTTTTCGAAAAAGGAATTGATATTGATCTTGTATTTGTTTTCAAAAACCCTGTCGATATCCAGAAAGCGATATCCCAGCAAACCGGCAAGCTGTTTACCGATTGTGCTTTTCCCCACTCCCATAAACCCAATCAGGTATATCCTTTCTGTGGCTGAATTTTCCATATTGTCGCTAAATTATTCATAAATTCCTCCCGAAGAATAGGACATTATCAACAGCCTGTTGGTAACAAGTCCTGTTTGTGCTACCTGAAAGCGACTATTTTTCCAGATATTTTCTACTTTTAACGATCCCTAAAATTAAACACATCATGAAATTCAAACCAACCCTTTTAATTATTGCCTCACTCATTTTTATTTCAGGCTGTATGGAAAAAACAACCCGGCAATATACCTATCCGGAAACCAGGAAAGTAGATACAGTGGATGTGTATTTCGGACAGGAAGTCACAGATCCCTATCGATGGCTTGAGGATGACAATTCCAAAGAAACAGCGGAATGGGTGAAGATGGAAAATGAAATCACGGATAACTACCTGGAAAAGATCCCTTTCAGGCAAGCTTTGAAAGAACGTTTGACAGAGGTCTGGAATTATCCGAAATACGGTGTGCCCTTTAAAAGAGGTGGCAAATATTTTTATTTCAAAAATGACGGGATCCAGAACCAGAGTGTGCTGTATATGCAGGAAGACCTTGATGCTGAGCCGGAAGTGTTGCTCGATCCTAACACACTTTCGGAGGACGGAACCATCGCATTGGCGAATATCAGCATCTCTCAAAATGGTAAATACCTGGCATACAGTACAGCAAGCGGCGGGTCTGACTGGAATGAGATATTTGTCATGAAGATTAAAAGCCGGGAACTGCTTGAAGATCATATCCAATGGGTCAAGTTTTCCGGGATTTCATGGTTTAATGACGGATTCTTTTATTCGGCTTACGATGAACCGGAGAAAGGTGAGGAGTTATCCGGGCGAAATGAGTATCAGAAATTGTGGTACCATAAGCTGGGAAATGCCCAACAGGATGATCGACTCATTTTTTCAGATATGGAGCACCCTTTAAGGGGATTTGTCGGCTACGTAACCGAAGACCGCAAATACCTGATGGTCAACGTTTGGGAAAGCTCCAGCGGGAATGGATTGTATGCTGCAAGACTGAAAAAGCTGAATAAGATCGAGTTTGTGAAAATAGCGGATGATTTTGAGCATGAGTATATTGTCGTGGACCATATTGGTGAACGATTGCTCATGAAAACAAATCTGGAAGCGCCCAATTCAAAACTGGTACTCGTCGATCTGAACAACCCGGGCAGTGAAAACTGGGTGCCGTTCATTGACGAAAAGGATGAGGTACTTCAGGATGTGGGAATTGTTGGCGGTATGGTTTTTACCGAATATCTGAAGGATGCCGCCAGCGTGGCTTATTTTTATGATCTGGAAGGAAATCTGAAACGGGAGCTTACATTGCCCTCCCTGGGAACCCTCACCGGTTTTAACGGCAGGCCCGGGGAAGATATCGCGTTTTACGGATTCAGCTCTTTTATTTTTCCGTCAAGAATTTACCGCTATAATATATTGACCGGTGAATCAATGCTTTACAGATCTTCGGAGGTTGATTTTGATTCGGATGCCTATGAGGTCTCACAGGAGTTTTACACCAGTAAGGATGGAACTTCAATACCCATGTTTATTTTTCATAAAAAGGGTTTGCAGCTTGATGGTACCCATCCGACTGTTCTTTATGGTTATGGTGGTTTCAACATCAGCCTGACCCCCTCTTTCAGCATCACCCGTGCTGTTTTTATCGAACAGGGAGGCGTATATGCCATTGCGAATCTGCGCGGCGGTGGAGAATATGGAGAGACATGGCATGAAGCAGGTACCCAATTGAAAAAGCAAAATGTGTTCGATGACTTCATAGCTGCAGCGGAGTGGCTGATCGATAAGAAATACACATCCAGTGACAAACTGGCCATTATGGGTGGATCGAATGGAGGTCTTCTGGTTGGCGCCTGCATGACACAGCGCCCGGATCTTTTCAAGGTAGCCATCCCTCAGGTAGGGGTGATGGATATGCTCCGTTACCAGCATTTTACCATAGGCTACGCCTGGGCAGATGATTATGGTACCAGTGAGGATAGCGAAGAAATGTTCAAATATATCTATGGCTATTCACCGCTTCACAACATCCGGGAAGGGGTAAATTACCCGGCTACCCTGGCAACTACCGCCGATCACGACGATCGCGTGGTACCTGCACATACCTTTAAGTTTATGGCGGAACTTCAGGCGAAGGATGGTGGAAAAAATCCGGTGATGGTAAGGATTGAGACCCGTGCAGGTCACGGCGCCGGCAAACCCACAAGCAAGCAGATCGAAGAGGCAACAGACATCTATAGCTTTATTATGTACAATCTGGGTATGAATCCCAGGTTCGAAAATTAATTTTCTTAACAATTTCTTAATATAAAT
>JARRQC010000183.1:0-11323 GCA_037382165.1 bacterium
GACCAATTTCTATGTGACTCCGTACGATATTGAAGGATTATCCTGGGATCGCTGGTCAGCAGGCGGGCCATACTTATGGGTTTATCATGCAGATAAAAATGATCCTGCGGTTATCCATGCGACACGTCTTGACCCATCAACCGGGGGAGAGACGGGTATGTCCTTTGCAGGTGTAAACCTGAGTGGGGATGAATCGGAACCGGATATTCCGAAAGACATTATGGTCACACCCAGTTGGCAAGAAAACAAGCTGGTAATGATCGCCCTGCATGACAGCAACGAAGATCCCGGCGATGGCCAGGACCGTATCATCGTATATGATATGGACGTGACCCCGGCACCGGGATGGATCGACCTGCTCTCCCCGACCTACGGAATGACGGAACCACTCGATGCAGATACACTGCTGGTCAGACTGGATGCCATTATGGAGGATACACTGATGACAGCTCAGATCGTGATTTCCAGCAATGACGTGAGTACACCGGACAAGATCATTCCGGTAAACTTTACGATGCTTTCAGGATTGCCTACTTTCATCAGCAAGGAAAGAACGGAAACCCCGTTGGTGATCTTCCCCAACCCGGCCAGTGAACAGGTTACGCTTAACATACCGGAAAACAGGAACCCTTTTACACTGCATATTTACAACAACAGCGGACAACTCATACTGAATCAGACCATTGCTGCAGGCCATACATCGGTTCCCATTTCTGTTTCAGATTGGCCCAGGGGTATCTATCTGGTAAATTTGACAGATGGAACTACCTTTATGAATACCCGGTTGATTAAGAGATAAGTAGGTTTCGTGAGGAATTACTGTTAATTTTGGAGGTAAGTAATACCTCACCAGATGAACAACCTCGAAGCCCTCAAAAACTTAGTCCTTGCTCCCTATATCATTAAAGCTACAGCACTTATTGGTGTGAGCCGGAAGGTAGGAGTCCTCAGGTGCTCGATTTGGTGCTCGAGGTGACAAGACAAAGTGAAGAAACCAAACCGCACTACCTGGAAAGATTATTGAAAAGCGGTTCACACAATGCCCTCCTCCTGAAATGCGCCGACCGCATCAGCAACCTCACCGACCTGCATCGTTCCACCCATTCCGACCAGAAGATCAGCGAATACCTGGATCAACCGGAGAAATATGTAGTCCCCATGGCGGAAAAGGTGAATGCGGATATGGTCATTGAACTGACCGATCTGATCACCAAAAGAAGAAGACTGGTGGAGTTGATGGGGCATCCAACTGATTAACCGGACTTCACTTTCTCCTCATTTACTTTATACTTTCTAAATAGCCGGTATTCAGCTATAAAAGTGCCGAAAGGAATCAGGGATGCGATCATCGCCCAGAAGGTAGTGGAAAAATTCCAGTTCAGGGAAAACTTAACCGGTATGACCGCTATTAAGTAAGCGATAAACAATATGCCATGAGCCATTCCGATATTCCAGGTCGCATGTTCATAACCGGCAAGGTATTTTAGCGGCATGGCAATTCCAATCAGAATAATAAAGGAAAGTCCTTCCAGAAATCCTATGATCCTTAACCTTCCCAGGTGGCTGTTCAGCAAATCCATCATTATATAGGTTTTAAGAATGCTTAATTGATTAATTCAATACAACGATAACCGATCAATAATGTTTACAATCGTAATTGTTATATTTGAAAAGATTCCTGTCCTAACTAATTTTTCACTTTTATGAAAACCTACATCTGCCTAATGGTCTGCCTCCTGATGGTGTCAGTTTCGGAGATGCATTCCCAGTCGATCGCCAAACCGGAAATTATTCAGTTTGGTGAAACCAAATCAAACATCATGCTGGCCTTTGACCAGCAGGCTAAAATTGTCAGTGACAAGCAAATCGTACCCATTCAATTGCCGACTGCAAAGTCATCGCAGAGTCAGGTGGATTGCGAAAAATTTCGCTATGCGGGTAAAAAGAGAAAAATAGAACTGGTATTCGCCGATGGCATCCTGGATATGGTTTGGATCCTTACGCTACCGGAAGAGGAAGATACATTGATCGCAGGCTTTACGAAAATGTATGGTAAGCCCACGCATGTAAAGGAAGACGTTACCTTTTTCCTGGATGCCGGGGTGGCTGTCAGGAATGACCCCCATGAAGTACTCTTTATTTCCGACCGGTTGAAACCCCATTACAAAGCCTGGCTTGAAAACCACTAGATTGAATGGACAAATCAGTGGTGATCATGACCAGTCTATTTTGAAGTGAATGATAAGGGCTAACCGGGTTCAGGATTAACAGGGGCTATTCTTTTTCCTGCAGTCATTTCTCCACCAGTGGAACCCAATCCCCCGATTCAAACCATTTGATCTCCAGCAGGTCCAGTGCGCCGACCATACTAAGCGCATTCATGTAGTTTTGCACAATGTTATATAAATGGGCATCATTGGGGGGAAGTGCCATACCGATGGGTTCTATGGTGAGTGGATTGTCGAGGGTGATCAGATTTTTCTCAGGATGAACAAGCACCGTATAGGCACAGAAAGGATAATCTGCAACGAGGATCTCAACCTCTCCATTCTCCAGTTTTTCAAGTGCCTCCTTATAACTGTCAGCCAGTACCAGTTTGGCCTCAGGAACATCATTCTTAACATAGGCTTCACTGGTTGATCCCTTCAAGGCAACAATTTTTAAAGTTTCATCATTGATGTCTTCCGAATCTTCAGCGCTGGAGTAAGCGGCTGATTTGGTCAGTACCGATTTTCCCGACAACAGATATGGCCCGGCAAATGCAACCCGCATATTGCGTTTGATGGTCATGGTCAAACCTGACATAACGAGATCCACTTTACCGGCTTCCAAATCATTCAATAATTCCGGAAAGGGAGTTTCTACGATATTCAATTCCACACCCATCGATTCTGCAAGCATAATGGCCAGGTCTACCTCATAACCAATCATACTGCCATCATTGGCTTTCATGGTAAAGGGTGGCTGATTTCCAGTCATACCGACACGTAATTCGCCGCGGTCGAGGATTTTCTTTATGGTTTCCTGTGAAAAGCCCTGGAGGGTAAGTCCTGCCAGAAAAATAATAACGAGTAATGTTTGCGTAATTCTATTCTTCATGATGGTAAATCGTTTGTAACAAGTTTATTTAAAAATTAGGCTGTCCAAAGGTAAAATTATCTTTCGTACAGGCGGGTAATTCAGCCTGTTAATATTTCCCGCCAGATAAATAAAGATCTTTTGAAAATCCACTAAAGGCAGGATGTTCGTCATTTAGTTTCCGGAACGGATTGTCCGTGCCAGGAGAATGGTAGCCAGGATGCCTGTCAGTGAGAATCCGGCCAGCATCAGGTAAAAATGCCTGTATCCCGCCAGTCCCTGGGATGCATCCAGAATCCTTCCTGAAAGGGCATAAAAAAATACATCCGGGGTATAACCAACCACGGAAATCAACCCCACCGCTGTTCCCGTCACATTTGTGGAGATGTTGGTTTCTTCCAGCAGGGCAAAATAAACCCCTCTCAGGCCATAGAATGCAATGAATGTAATGATCAGGTCTATATAAATAACCAGGTAGGCATCAGGATGGGGGGTGATGAAACCAAGCACAAGGTAGCTGATAACCAGGATACCAAACAGCCAGGTGATCACACGGCTTGCTGAAAACCTGTCGACAATCAATCCTGCGGCTATGGCTGAAACCGCCCGGAAGTAGGATGCATAACTTACAAAGAATGGCGCTTCCAGTTCGTTCAGGTCAAGTGCAGCCATCGCGTAGCCAGAATAATAATCCCCACCCTTATAGGCGCAATAAGCACAGACCACGATGATGGCCTGCAGCCAGACGGATTTATTTGACACGGTTGTCAGTAAACTTTGCCAAAGATCAGCAGTTTTTTTCTTACCCGTTTTGACCGTATCACCCGTAAAAAACCATACCAGGATGCCCGCAAAAAAGGTAAGTCCTGTATAGAGGTAGATCACTCCCTGCATACCCTGTCTGCGCTGCAGTTCCGTGAAAGACGTGTTGCCTTGATAAGCGCTGCCCAAAAAAGAAAAACAGTGGTGACACCCCACCATCCGAATACCATAAATAAGCCGTATTGACCAGGCAAGCTAGCAAAATACAGACCACCGGCCGCAGTGGCAAACAGGGAAAGGGTCATCAACTTACGTGCGGAGAACCGGTCGGCCAGCATGCCTCCCGGAAAATAGGCGATCATTGCCATGATACCATATACGGCCTGAACATCACCCAGTTGTGTCTGACTTAGATCAAGCACTTCCAGCAACATGGGTCTGAAATAACGGGCAATGTGGAATGGCAGGCTGAAGATCATTTCACCGGCAAAAACGAGGCTGAAGATAGTCAGCCATCGGGAAGGGTTTTTCAGGTTGTCACGGGGCAGCACCATGTGCCGCAAATATCAGCATTATATTTTTCTTTATTCTTCAGTTGAATATGAGCGGGTGATTTTCCGGATCATTTTGTCTATTAATATGGATCCGAAGGGCCAAACATCAAAACTATTTTTTAGTTTTGAATAACCTCTGCCGTGCCAACATATTGCTGCGCCATCGGTATGGGTATGTTCATTTGAAAATAATCATGATGAGAAAAACAATCCTGTTCCTGATGCTGTCCTGCTTTCCTGCTATGCTCCTTTTCTCCCAGCAGGGGACCGATATGGCGAAAGAGAAATACCTGCAGAAACGCGAGGGAGTGCTCCGTCCCAATGCGATAAAGATCAACTCGATGGCCATATTATTCCAGAATATTTCAGTGTCCTATGAGCGGGCGATCAGTCAGCGCTTCACTGCGGGAGTCGGGTTTTCCTACAAGTATGCAGGCGGAGGGCTTGGATTATTGAATGTCGACAGTAAAAAGATAGACCTTTATACCGAGCCGATCAACGGGTTCAGCGTGACACCGGAAGCACGATGGTATGCGCGGAAATGCGAAAGCCAGGTAATGGAAGGCTTTTATATTGGCCTTTACCTGAGATTTACGAGGTACAATACCGGTTTGAAATTTGATTATTACCCCGACGAGGGGGAACCATTCAGGTACAACTCAACCCTCAAGGTGGGAGAAAATGGTGTGGGATTTCAGATCGGGTACCAGCTCGTCCTGTGGAAACGACTCACTATTGATTTGATGTTCATGGGGCCGCGGTATTCCAATTACCACCTGGGTTACGAGTTTGATCAGGTTGTATCGGACGAATTCCTTCAGGATCTGTCGGATTACCTCAACGATGTCATCAACCGTTTTGGGATGGATTACACGGTTGAACTGAAGCAATCCGGCGAAAGGCGTGCCAGTCATACCTTTTCCTTTGCCAATATACGCTTTGGCATCGGTATAGGGTATTCGTTCTAGCAGTTTTGGATGGGTACCGGGCGCCCCCCGGCATCGACCCGGACAAAGATCATTTTTGTCGAGCAGACAACTTCCTCCGACTCTTTTCGCAGATTGGCACGGCGGGCTTCCAGATAGAGTGAAACGGAAGTCCTGCCCATCCGTTCCACTTTCCCGTAAATCCTGATCTGTTCCTTGACTTTGACGGGATTTTTGAACAACACTTCTTCCATTTTCAGTGTGATCACATTGTGATCGCAGCATACATTGGCTGCCAGTATACCCCCGGCCTCGTCGAGCCAGGCCAGCATGATTCCGCCGAACAGGTTGTCATTGACACCGATGTCGCCTGTCTTGCAAAGTTTTGTAGAGATCAGCTTCATTGTAAATTTCTGTTCATGAAGCTTCAAATGTAGGGATTAATCCGCATGGATAAATGACTCTTCCAAAGCCTCGGGTACTTCCAGGCGGAAATTGGTAAGTTCCTCCGTCGTGGCGAAATCATAATCAGGATATTGAAAGATGGGCATCCGAACCTCTGTTTCACTGGCGCTATAGCCCCACAAGGTCTTGTAATTGTCCCTGTCCTCACCAATGTCCTCCATCTGTTTCAGGTAAGCATTGATGGATTTTGATTCAACGATGATCACATTCCCCATGGTATGGATGATCGGGCTGTGGTTCCTGGTGATATCATGGCTAAACTCAAGAATCCTCCGGCCATCATCCGTAATTCCTATCGTCCGTAAAGTTAGGCTTTTGCCAACGCCAGGCAGGGCTAACAAGTTTTTCTGAAGAGGTTTGAACATCCACAAGGGGTTTTATTTCCCCGGGGCTTACATTGCCAATATATTTTTCTTCTACCCGCTCCTGGGCAGCACGTTCATTGGTGGCGAAGTTGTGGTAGTTCTCCATAAAGCCTTTAACTGAAAAAGTGTAATAGGGCACAACACCAATGTCATTCAGTACTTTACGAAGTTTTGCCGTATGACCGCGGCGTGAAGAGGCTGTGGTAAAAACCATCTGGTTAGAAACGATCCATCCGGCAGAGATCAGCCGGTTTACTGCCTGCTTCAACTCCGGTGTCACCTCCATGGCGGTTTGTATGTGCGTTTGAATGATGAATTGCTTTACTCCGATGGCTGCCGCCTTTTTCTTGAAATCGGCAAGGATGCTGACGAGTTCGGGTGTGATACGCTGTGGCAGATAGACAGGTAAACGAGTTCCCAGCCTTACCCGTATCAACTCGGCAAAACGTTGACCGTTTGGTCGGTAATTGTTTGCATTCTTTTTGCGAAGTGCCATCTGGTAGACTTCTTCCAGTATTTTACTAAGCGAGTTGTCAGAATTCATCAGCGCGTCTCCCCCGGTGATCAGAATATCCCTCAGCTGTGTATCTTTCTCCCAGTATTCGAGGAGTATTTTCATTTTTTCCGGCCAGCTCATTTTGGGTACCAGGCGGTCAAGGTTAAAATTGAAACGCCCACTCTGAAAATCGTACATCCGCTGACACGAAACGCAAAGACCACCGCAGGCACGACCGGCAGTGTCAGGGATGAAAATAGCCACTTCGGGATAGCGACGGTGGACATTTTGGTAAGGAGGAAGTATCCATCCTGCAGCGTTGGGTTCACCCGGTTGTACATCATCTTCTTTTTCCCAGGCATGGATATTGCCAAATTCAGCGATTAGCTCCTTGTTGGGAAATATGTAATCCCTTATCGGTTGGTCACTGCCTGTTTTGACAGGCGAAATGTCAACACTAACCAGCGAAAGGTAATATGGGTTTACAAAAATGGGTATCCCCTTTTTCTTTGCCTTTTTTAGGGTTTTCATGGTCTTTTCGCGAAGGGAGAAGTCCAGCAGTTCATTCAGAAGTTCAGGGTCCCTGATGGCAAAAACGAGATGGAAACGATGATCATCCCACCAACTCAGGATTTTCTGATACTTTTCTTCTTCTGTCAGACCTTCTTCAAACTGGAATCTGGTACTTTTCATCGTACCTGTGCTGATCTTTTCGATCATGACCCGGATGATACGTTCCTTGTTACGTCTTCGCATGGCGATGATATCGTCGTCAAGCCCGGAAGGGTGGTGGTCCATCCATGCAGCAACTTTCGACGCGTCAGGCTTTTTCCTTGTGAGCTTTCCGTTAAGCTGGCGAAAAAGGAAAAGCATATCTACGAAAAAATCAATGGAGGCAGATCCTTTACCCTGCTTGATGGCATGGAAAAGGTGCTTGATCGGCTGACTCGTGGTTTCCGTATTGTTCCGGTTAGGATCATTGAATATACGTCCTTCATTATCGAGATAATCCATCAGGCGGATGGCTGCGTAATCGCGATACGATATTTTCTTGAGTGCGGAATGGCCTGTTGCCTTCTGAAGGTAATAGTCCATACTGTTTGGATGACGCTGCAGGTATTTCATGATCCATTCCCGTAGATTCATCCTGGCTTCAAGAGATGTCTCCGATTTTTCAAAAAGCTCCCTGATCTCAGGATTTTCTTCCAGCATCGTCTTTACGACTTTCAGGGCTTTGACATGTAACCCAACCTTTTCTCCGTTTCCCAAACTTCTCATAACCATTCTCACTCTTAAAAACACTAACCATTTCTGAATCAGAAACTTGTGTTTTTCTGTTACCCAATGCAAAATTAATCAAAAAATCAACCATTTCCAAGCCTTTGGAGCAAACAACCAGGAAGCGGAAAGGACCAATCAAATGAGGTTCTAATATTCAGAGGCAGTCCTTTTATTTGCTATTTTTGGGGCACTCAAAATAATATCAAACCCTGCCCGTATTTTTGCGGGTAATAAAACAAACGGTTATGTACAAAGATCTCCAAAGTGTACCAAAAGCTTACAATGAACCGGTTAAAAGTTACGCACCGGGATCACCCGAAAGGGCTGCCATCAAAGCCATGCTGGCCCAGATGAAATCCGAAGAGGTGGAAGTTCCCATGGTAATTGGTGGTAAAAGGGTCACCTCAGACCATCGTGTTGCCATTCGTCCGCCGCATGATCACCAGAAAGTGTTGGGATATTTTTATAAAAGCGACGCTTCACATGTAACACAGGCCATAGAAGCAGCCCTGAAAGCTGCCAAAGATTGGGCTGCGCTGCCCTGGCAGGAACGTGCAGCGATCTTTTTGAAATGTGCTGACCTGGTCTCGGGACCATACAGGGATCGGATCAATGCAGCCACCATGCTTGGTCAGTCAAAAACAATTTTCCAGGCAGAAATTGATGCTGCTGCTGAGATGGCTGACTTTTTCCGTTTTAATGTGCAATACATGACGGAGATCTATGCACAACAACCTGAATCGGATAAGACAACCTGGAACCGTATCGAATACAGGCCATTGGAAGGTTTTGTCTATGCCCTGACACCTTTCAACTTCACTTCCATTGCAGGGAATCTGCCTTCAGCTCCGGCCATGATGGGTAATGTGGTTGTCTGGAAATGTTCCAACACGCAGACTTACTCTGCCAAGGTGCTGATGGATATCTTCGAAGCGGCCGGTGTGCCGGATGGTGTGATTAACCTGGTATTCCCCTCAGGTCCGGTGGGTGGAAAAGTAGTGATGGAACATCCCGATTTTGCCGGGTTCCATTTTACAGGGTCCTCCGGAGTGTTCCAACAGATCTGGAAGACCATCGGTGCCAATATTGCCACCTATAAGACTTACCCGAGGATCGTTGGGGAGACTGGCGGGAAAGACTTTGTCATTGCACATAAGACAGCCCATGTCGATCAGCTGGTAACAGCACTCGTGCGTGGTGCCTTTGAGTACCAGGGGCAGAAATGCTCCGCGGCTTCACGGGCTTACATTCCGGATAACCTCTGGCCTGAAGTAAAGGAAAAACTGGTTTCGCAGGTGGAAGGCATCAAAATGGGAGATCCTGAAGATTTTACCAACTTTATGTGTGCTGTCATTGACGAGGCATCATTCGATAAGCTTGCTTCATTCATTGACAATGCAAAGAAAGATAAGGAAACGGAGATCCTGACGGGAGGTCGTTATGACAAGACCAAAGGATATTTTATCAGTCCAACGGTTATTCAGACGACAGACCCGAAATATATCACCATGCAAGAGGAACTTTTCGGGCCGGTACTTACCCTCTATGTCTATGAAGCAGAAAAATGGGAAGAAGCGCTGGAACTGGTCGATACTACCTCAATCTATGCATTGACAGGTGCTATTTTCGGGCAGGACCGTTACGCGGTTGAACAGGGAACCAGGTACCTTTCTCAGGCGGCAGGAAATTTTTATATCAATGATAAACCTACCGGTGCCGTTGTGGGACAGCAGCCTTTTGGCGGTGCCAGGGCTTCCGGAACCAATGACAAAGCAGGATCATACCTGAATATGATTCGGTGGACTTCTCCGAGAACCATCAAAGAGAATTTTGTTACACCTACAGAATACAGGTATCCATTTATGGATGCAGAGTAATCCCCTTGAACCCGCTGGAAATAAACACAGCGGGTTTTTTTCTCAAAATTTTCCCGTTAGGATTATAAAGCAGGCAGTTGATTCTTAAGTAAGACAGAAATATTGCAGGAGGTTAGGGCAAAAAAATCCCCGGCCCTCTGTACAGGACCGGGGAAAGAAACAAACTAAAAACTAAATGTATGAATGCACTCGGATCAGCTTTGTACAGAAGTTGACCTTCGTGTGTATGAAGAAAGCCAGCGTTGCATTCCCCTCATCTTTCTCACATCCTTCTCATCAATCTGTCCGCACATCTTCTCCTCTCCTTTGACTCTAACGCTGGCGTTTCAGATTCACGTGGCAAAGAAACGACAGGAATTTCAGGTAGAAGCCTATGCTATCATATACAAAAACTATACAAAACTGTAAAACCACCTCACATTTAGTATACAAGGTGGTTCAAGTTAAAGAAAATGAAGGGCTTAGATATGATGAATTTAGGTATCTTCTGGCTCTTTATCTGCCTAAATCATCCCTTCAACCCCAAAAAAATTATCATTTTCAGGTATTCTTTTTCCTGAAAGTATCTTTTGCCTGCTGTGCCAGGTCATCCAGTTTATCCTTGACATCGTGCATTTCTTCCTTTACTGCTTTTTCAATATTGGAAATATTTACAGGATCACCCTGCATGTTGAGTCGCTCACTTGTGGTTCGCGCCGGGGGTAATACAATCCACAGGATAATGTAAAGTAGTATGCCTGTTCCGAAAACAAGCAGGGCAATCACAAAGGCCAGCCTGAACCAGACCGGATCAATTCTGAAATAATGTCCCAGTCCGGAGCATACACCCCCAATGACCCGATTCAGCGGATCACGGTATAGCCGCTTGGGACCGGTTGTATAAGCTGCCGCTCCCCCGGAAGGTTCATCATCACGCAGTTCCTGCTCGAAATCATCCGGATGCCCAAGAACAGAGATGATTTCCCTGACGTCTTCTATCGTGATGACCTGCTTTTTGTCATTTATCTTTTCCTGGAACAGTTCCACAATCCGGTTCTCAATGTCGTTGACAATATCTTCATAGCCGGGTTTCTGCCGGTAATGTTTATTGATCTCTGACAGGTAACGGTTTAGTTCATCATAGGCATCCTCATCAATGCTGAATACGATGCCGCGTATATTGATATTCAATGTTTTTTTCATTTTTATGCTATTTCTTGTTAACGATCTTGTTAATAGACTGGTTGAGCTTATCCCAGTTTTCCCTGAGCTTGTTTAATACTTCCTGTCCCTCCTCGGTCAGGCTGTAATATTTACGCGGCGGTCCTGATGTGGACTCCTCCCATCTGTATTTCAGGACGCCATCATTCTTCAGGCGCGTGAGCAGGGGATAGACAGTCCCTTCCACTACCAATAATTCCGCTTCCTTGAGCGACGAAAGAATGTCCGAAGTGTACACTTCCTTGTCGGATATCACCGAGAGAACACAAAGTTCCAATACACCTTTTCTCATTTGAGCATTTGTTTTTTCCAGATTCAT
>JARRQC010000184.1:0-8995 GCA_037382165.1 bacterium
AAAAAGCATCAGGGTCATGGAGCCGGAATAGTCTTCAAGTGCAAAGAGCCCGAAAGGTGACCCCTTTTTGGATATTTTTTGTCGGGATTCTGTGATCATCCCGGCAAAGGTGACTTTCTTTTTAAAATATTCTTTTAAGTTGTTTTTCAGCTCATTAAGTTCAACATTGCAGAACCTTTCCATGGTGAGTTTAAATTCATCCAGGGGATGCCCTGATATGTAAAAGCCTGTGACTTCCTTCTCCAGCTTAAGTTTATGCAACATTGACCAGGGTGGAGCCTGGGGCATAACCGGGTCGAGAACCTCAAGTGAGACATCGGATTCTCCGAACAGAGAAGCCTGGGGTGAATTCTGCTTCTCCTGCACCTGTGCCCCGTGTCGAATAATGGTTTCAATAAAAATGGGACCATTTTCCTTCTCGCTGTAAAAATATTGTGAGCGGTGAGAATTGGGAAATCCATCAAATGCTCCTGCCATGGCCATGGCTTCAAAACTGCGTTTATTCACGGATTTGAGGTTTACCCGCTTGGCAAAATCAAAAACACTAATGTACAGGCCATTCTTTTCCCGCTCCTCAATGATCTGTTCAACCGCCGCCCTGCCTACGCCTTTAATGGCAGCCAGTCCGAACCGGATCACACCCTCCTGCGTTACAGTAAAATTATAGGAACTTTCATTCACATCCGGGCGCATGACATCGATACCCATACGGTTCGACTCACTGATCAACTGGGTGATCTTCTTGATATCATTCAGGTTATGGCTAAGGTTTGCCGCCATGAATTCAGCCGGATAGTGCGTTTTCAGGTAGGCTGTCTGGTACGACAGGTAAGAGTAACAAGTCGCATGTGATTTATTGAAAGCATACTTGGCAAACTCTTCCCAGTCTTTCCAGATTTTGAACACTTTTTGTTTGGGAATTCCATTCTTCTCACAGCCCTCAAAAAATTTGAGCTGAAGTTTTGCCATTTCATCCAGTTTCTTTTTACCCATAGCCTTTCTTAGCGAATCAGATTCACCCCGGCTAAAACCAGCCATCTTTCTGGCAAGCAACATGACCTGTTCCTGGTAAACTGTAATCCCATAGGTTTCTTCAAGGATCTCCTCCATCATGGGAAGCTCATATTCAATCTTCTGTTTGCCATGTTTTCTTTCGATGAAATCAGGGATGTATTTCATCGGACCCGGACGATAAAGGGCATTCATAGCGATAAGATCCTCAAAGCGCGTGGGTTTCAAGTCTCTCAGGTATTTCTGCATGCCGTTCGATTCAAATTGGAACAAGGCTACGGTATCTCCCCGGCTGTAAAGTTCATACGTATCTTTATCATCGAAAGGAATGGCTTCAATATCCAGATCAACTCCTTTGGATAGTTTAATATTTTCAAGGGTATCCTTAATGATCGACAGGGTTTTCAATCCCAGGAAATCCATTTTGAGCAAACCGATCGATTCGATGTATTTGCCATCATATTGGGTTGAGATCTCGAGGACAGATCCCTTGACGGTGGCCAGTGGAACATACTGGTGAAGATCTTCCCTGCCAATGATTATTCCACAGGCGTGTGTCCCGGTATTTCTTACCGATCCTTCCAGCCTGCGGGCATTTTCAAGGACAGAAACCACTTCCTCTGATCCTTCCTTCAGTTCCTTTTTCAATTCCCCGACCTCCTTAAAAGCCAGGTCGAGGGTCATGCCCGGTACTTCCGGTACCATCTTGGCGAGCCTGTCTGCTTCGGGCAGCGGTAATTTCTGGACGCGCGAAACATCCCGGATCGCCATTTTTGCTGCCATGGTGCCGAAAGTGATGAGGTGAGCCACCCGCATTTTACCATATTTGGCAGATACCCATTCCAGGAGTTTATTCCTGCCCTCATCGTCAAAATCAATATCGATATCCGGCATGGAAATACGATCAGGGTTCAGGAAACGTTCAAAGAGCAGGTCATATTTCAGGGGATCGATATCAGTGATCCTCAAACAATAGGAAACCACGGAGCCTGCCGCACTTCCCCTTCCGGGCCCTACCCAAACCCCCATATTACGGGCGGCTTTAAGGAAATCCCAAACAATCAGGAAATAATCCGGGAACCCCATATGCTGTATGGTTTCCAGTTCAAAGTCAAGTCGTTCTGAAATATCCTCTGTAACTTCCCGATAACGTTCTTTTGCACCTTCATAGGTAATATGGCGCAAGTATTCATGGGCGCCTGAGAAATCAGCCGGAATCTCGAATTCCGGCATGATCGGCTCGCTGTTGAGTTCGTAAAATTCTACCTTATCTGCAATTTCCTGTGTCGTATTCAAGGAATCGGGGACATCGGAAAACAGGGCTTTCATCTCCTGCTGTGTCTTGAACCACTCCTGCCGGGTATATCTCATTCTCCTGGGATCATCCAGATCACTGGCAGTACCTATACAGATCAGCCGGTCATGAGCGGATGCATCGTCTTCCTCAACAAAATGGACATCATTGGTCGCAACGGTCTTCAGATTGTGTTTTTGCGCGAACGCAGCCATTGCGTTGTTCACGTAGACCTGGTCATCAAATACTTTTTTATCCATTTCAGGATCCCCGGTCGGATGTCTTTGCAATTCCAGGTAAAGATCATCGCCAAAGATCTCCTTGTATTCAAGCAAAGCTTCCTCGGCAGCCGCTTCCCCTTCGTGAATGATCTTGTCAGGCACTTCGCCACCCAGGCAAGCTGTCAGGGCAATCAGTCCTTCATGGTATTTTTTCAGTAAGCTCTTCTCAATTCTTGGCTTGTAATAATAACCTTCGATCCAGCCTTCCGAGACGATCCTGATCAGATTCCTGTAACCTGATCTGTTCTTGGCAAGCAAAACCAGGTGCCATCCTCCTCCGTCGACCTTGGATTGTTTCTTTTTCATCCCGCGCCGGGCAACGTATACCTCACAACCGATGATGGGCTTGAGCCCCGCGGCGGTTACCTTATTATGAAACTCCTTGACACCAAACATACTTCCATGGTCGGTAATCGCCAATGCTTTCATCCCGTCATGCTTCGCTTTCTCAACGAGAGAACTGATCGGACATAGGCCATCCAGGATGGAATACTGGGTGTGCACATGGAGGTGGGTGAAGGAGATGTCCTGTATTTCTTCCGGAATTTCATCCGGCGTTTCCCGGGTCAATCCCTGTTGTTCACTTTCTGTTTGCAGGTCAGTGTTTCCGCTCCAATAACCCCGATACGGATCAGTTCCAGAAAACAACGCGCAGTTGCCTGCACATCTGCCGACGCATTGTGGGCGGCATCAAAACCCTCACCAAACAGTTTGGCATGCATTTCATCCAGCGTGGGCCACTTATAATTTCCACCTTTACCTCCAGGCAGGGCACAATAGTCTGTGGCCTCATCTTTGGTATCCACCGAATGCAGGTCAAAAAGGGTGGTACTCAAGTCTCTCCGCAGATATTCAGCACCGAGGATATTCAGGTCGAATTCAATATTATGACCGACAATTACGGTTACATCCTGTAAAACCTTATTAAATTCCTCCAGTACTATGTCAAGGGATATACCTTCCTTTTCAGCCAGTTCGGTAGTAATTCCGTGAACTTTTGCAGCTCCCCTGGGGATGCCAAAACCATCCGGCCTGACAATAAAATTTTTGACATCCACAAGTTTCCCCTTCGCATCATGAACTTGCCAGGCCAATTGAACCAGTCGGGGCCAGTTATCAAAATCGGTGAGTGGTGCGTCGTATCGTTTGGGTAAACCCGTGGTCTAGGTGTCAAAAATCAAAAACATGGCTGGTCCTTCTTTCTCAGATTTAATGAAAATGCTGCCTTGCAGAATTAGCCCGGTAACCAAACAAAACTAATGAATTCAGCTTGTTTTGGATGCCGGATGTTGAAAACTTTGGATACTTTTTTACGAACAATTGGTAATCAGAACATAAGGAAAACCACTATTGCAGATCATGTTCTTTCATGCGTTCGGTGAGTTTCAAAAGTTCCTTCCTGGAAGACTCAGGGCAATCGCAGGATGCCAGCCAGTTTTCATAAGGCTTATAAATCCAGTTATCAATAATGACACCGTCATCCAGTAGTTTTTCCAGGTCACGCAATTCCCTTTTGGCTTTTTTATCGCGTGCAAGTTCTGCAGTAACTTTGAGGTAGTAGTTAATCGCCTGCGTGCGATCAGGGACTACAAACTTCCGGTTTAGTCTCGACAGGGATCTTTCCGTTCTGTCAAAATCATCATACCGGTTGTTCAAAAGGTAAGCATATAATAAACCTGTTTGTATATCAAAATTCACCTCTTCGATGGCGAATGCCTTTTCCATATTTTCCATCCCTGTGGCGATGTCTCCCATCAGAATCTGTATATCCCCCATGTAGTAGTAGCTCATCGGGTCGGCAGGGTTGTACTCAGCATTGATCTCCAGGGTCCTGATGGCTTGATTGCCCAGTTCCTTATCAGGTGATTCCCCATTCGAGGAAGTGTAGGAATCGACGAATCTTTCCCGTAAATCCAGGGCATGCAATCTCCATATGGACATCTCATCATACCTGCCCTCCTTGATCTCATTCCGGATGAAGGCTTCTGCATCATCATACCTTTTTTCATAAATATAGGCCGTGCGCATGAAAAAGTTAATGTTGGTATTGATGTAGGATTTCCTGGATTCCGTAAAATCGGAAATGGCCTGGTCGTAGTTTCCGGCAAAATAAGCTTCGATGCCCCTTTTTGAATAGGCGTCGCCTAAATAATAAGGCAGATCCGTGTCGTACGGATATTCTTTCACGAGGGTCTTATAATGCGCAATGGCCTCATCATATCTTTTCAGTTCCAACAGGCTTAGCCCCATATAGATCCTGATGCTAACATCACCTAAATAGTTCATGACCTTGATTTTCAGGTCTTCCCTATTCCTTGATAAACCTGAATGGAAACTGGCAAGCGCTTCATTGTATTTTTCAAGTTCGAAAAGATAATATCCTTTCAGGATGTCGTAATAGAAAAGGTTTTCAAGACCCTTTTCCCGGGCCAGATCGAGTTGCTCCAAAGCACCTTTATAATCTGCATCGAAAAAATCAATCACTGATATACCCAGATAGGCGTAAGCTATCTCCTGATTTGAGGATATTACCCATTTGAATTCTTCCAGGGCTTCCTCAAGCCTGTTGAGGTAGATCTTGTTAAAACCGATCTGTAAGCGTAAGTTCACAGGATCCAGCTGGTCAGAGAACCGGTTCAATGCATCGTAATAGTAGTAATCAGAGAGGTAATACCTGTTGAGCAGTAATGCATTTTTGGCCTTTTCAATGGCCATTTCAGGACTTGATGATTTGGTAGCTGTTTTGTTGGGAAATGGTGAAATCTTCCACTGGCCGTTATCATCAATTACCGCATCAAAGAAACTACTTAGTTCATTGATGACAAAATCAATAAAATCATAATCTTTCGAATAATAACTACTGGAAAGATCAGGCAATTCAAAATCACGCTTCTGGATCTGATCCCTGCTTTTTTCCAGGATATTGAATTCCGTTTTTAGCCCACTCAGTGCGTTGTTATCAAACATGAAGGTGAGTTTCATATACATGTCAGGGTTGAGTTTGTTGATCAACTCTGCACGGGTAATGTCATCGTATTCCTTGATCTCACTCCAGGGTACGATCTGAATATTGTTGAATCCATGATAATCAAGGGACTGGATCACTTTTGCCGTATTTCGTTCTGCTTCCGTCCGCATGAAACGATGATCATATTCACCAGAAACTTTATCATAATCACTGACGATGACCACTTTCTTTGCAGTACCCTGCAGTTTAGGACTGATCTCCACGAGATGATCATAAACATCATCGGCCACTTCATCAACCAGCGTTTCCAGTCCGCTTACCGTGCCGCGTGAATAACTAAGCCTATGGAAAAGGCCTGAATGCACATCATAAATGATCGGCTCAATTTTCAGGTAATTACCTTCTACGACATAGTTCCCGAAAACGATAGCATCCATTCTCGTAAGGGTATCCAACCCCTCCCTGCCGATGAGGGATCCCTCCATCAACTCCTCAAAATCCTGCCGGTTCAATAGCCTCAGCTCATCATACCTTGTAAAAGAAACCTGCAGGGAAGGAACTATTTCCAGGTTTTTATCAGATATACTGAGTACCGTATCCTTATCAAAACGCTGGATAAGCAACCTGAATGAATCATCGTCCTGCTGAGCCAGGAAAGGAAGCGTCAAAAATACGAGGAGCAACAAAACAACGGTAGCGAATGTAGACTTCCTATTCATCGTAATACATAATTTGCGAGTCAAGTACATTGGCGATTTTATTAGCAAGTTGCTGCACTGTTTTTTCATCAGTCAGATTTTTCTGATCCATAATTGTGGGGGGTTCAAGGGGATAATCGTTATAAAAGTTGACGACCAGTTCGATCCTGATCTGATGGTCACTGACCTGGTTGCCCCAGATCTTGCTGTTGATCTCAAAGTTTGACTCTTTCGGGAACTGCCTTTGGTTAAAGTAGAATACATATTTTTTATCCACGGAATACTTGCTGTCCAGCATCTGGTTTAGTTCACGCGCGAAGGTGTTGACCTGGACATTCTCACTGGTTTCCGCAAACAGCTCAGGCATACTGATCTTTATTCTAGGCCTGAATTTCCGTTCGTCAGGATCAGGACTGGAAGCGATAAATATGTCGATCTCATCACAGACAAGTTCGATCACTTTATCTGTCCCCATCGGCTCCTGGCTGTTGGACAATTGAAGCATAAACTCATTGTCGGGCCAGCTTACCTTGTGCTGTTTATAGGCCTCGTCAATATGGTAAAACTCAAAAGTAAGTTTAATGCTTCGCTCATTCCCCCTAAGGTCCATATCATTCAGCATCAGCACGTAATCCACCCTGGGACTGCTCAACAATCCTTTTTTATCCGGAAGTCCCTCCCACATAGCCCTTGGACATTCATCCTTGAATTTTTCCTGAAGGTTTGCTTTGAGTTCCTGGCTGATCTTCATCCGGATATTATTGATTTTTACCCCGTTTACACCTATGTGTTCCGGGTAAACATAAAGGATCTTTGTGGTCTGAGCCAATCCCGTCATACCATAGAGTATAAACTGGGTAAAGAGTACTGCAAACAGGATTCTTTTCATATTTAGTTTTTTAGTCATTCGTTTAAGAACTGCAATCATAGTCGACACCCATATATATACAGATATTCTGGAATATGGCCAGGGCTTTGTCTTTAAAAACAATAGATGCATTGGCTGTTTCTACTGTTGTGCTGCAGAGGACATCCCGCATATTTCCGTATAGTCTGAGTACCTTTTTCTGGTCACTGTGAGAAAGTTTCATTCCATTGATCAAATGGATATAATTCAACATCGCCTGTCTTCTGGCGCCATTAATTTCCTGCCCCTCAGAATTTAAAAAATCATCCTGGATGCGTTGGAATGTATTATCCATTTTGACGATGATCAAATCAAGTATTTCATCATTCCTGGTATCGGCGTAGATCATACTGATGGTTTCAATCAACTTTGTCCTGAAATCATTCTGGTAGAAAGTAGTGGTTTCCAGGTAAAACAAGAGGATGGGAATGGAGTTTACTTCATAATAGCTAAGCATGACAACAGCCCGGTTGGCAAGAGAATCATTGGTCAGATCATTGACAAAACCGATCATATTCTCATTGAGATCATATTGTAACGCCCTTCTCTGTTCTGCCAGATATTCACTTACAGGAACAAAAATCCCAAAAACCGCACTGATAAGGGTAACCGTTCCCAGGATGAATGCCGACCATTTCTGTGCGAAGCCGGCAAGCTTGTCCGTCCATCCGGGAGTTTTTTCCTCCGGAAATTCCTTGAGCAGCCTGGCATGCAAAATATCTATTTCAGCCTGAAGCTTATCTTTCTCAAGCTGTTCAAGCGATTTGCCTGCCGGATCGTTATTCATGGAATAAATACTTTAGTATCAGTTTGTCAGAGATGCTGAGTACAAAGATATTTAATATTTAGAACCATTTTAAATAAAATCACTTTTTATGAGGCTTAATTACAACCCTTGGAATTTTTAAATCTTGTTGAGAAGGGTTCCGGTAGGACAGGTGTCCTCAATAAATGTGATTTTTAGCTCACAAAAACAATGAAACAACTTTCATATTCCAAAAAAGATTCGGATATTTGCAGCCATTTTTGAAAAATCTATTTATTCACTTAAAAATTAATCATTTATGCCTACCAAGATGAGATTGCAGCGGCATGGTAAAAAGGGTAAACCTTTTTTTCATATCGTAATCGCGGATGGTCGTGCACCACGAGACGGAAGATTTATCGAGAAGATCGGCACATACAATCCCATCCCCAACCCGGCTGAGATTCATCTCGATGCCGACAAGGCTTTAGAATGGTTGCAGCGTGGAGCGCAACCGACGGACACGGTTAGAGCTATTTTATCATACCGTGGAATACTTTATAAGAAACATCTGCTCAGGGGTGTTCAGAAAGGCGCCCTGACTGAATCCGAGGCTGAAGCTAAATTCCAGACCTGGCTGAAAGAGAAGGACGAGAAGATCGAAGCCAAACGTAAATCCCTGGAAGAAAAAGACAGGGCAAGCAGAAAAGAAAGACTGGCAGAAGAAGCGAAGATCAAGGAAGCACGGGCAGCAGAACTCTCTAAGAAGAGACAGGAAGCCGAAGACGCCCTTGTGAAAGAAGTTAAGGAAGCGGCAGCTGATACCGAAGAGCAGGAGACTACTTCAGCAGAAGATGAAATGGTGACCAAAGAAGCGGTCGAAGCTAAAGTAGAAGCCAAGGAAGAAGAGCCCAAGACAGAAGCCAAGGAAGAAGAGCCCAAGACAGAAGCCAAGGAAGAAGAGCCCAAAGCAGAAGCCAAGACAGAAGAGCCCAAAGCAGAAGCCAAGGCTGAAGAGCCCAAAGCAGAAGCCAAGGCTGAAGAGCCCAAAGCAGAAGCCAAGGCTGAAGAGCCCAAAGCAGAAGCCAAGG
>JARRQC010000185.1:0-2636 GCA_037382165.1 bacterium
CTGCCCGCCGCAGCGTAAGCAAAGGAGGGTAACCAACTGAGCTATAGGCCCTATGTCTTTTTGACTATTCCTGCAAAGTTGGTGTGATAAATCCAGATTACTGTTTTCCGGATTATTCCGGAGCTGAACCTGGGACTAACTGCCCCGATAACTATCGGGGGAGTCAGTTGCTCCCTGCCCGCCGCAGCGTAAGCAAAGGAGGGTCACCAACTGAGCTATAGGCCCTGATTGTTTGACTTATAGTCAAACAATTTATCTTAATACGACCTCTAACCAATCCCGATCCCGCCAGGGGCGGATCGAGGACCCTCGATAAAATACGAAATTGTAAATTTCTGTTTTATCGGGGCTGAGCTATAGGCCCGCTTTTGATCAAACGTCAAAAGTGCCTGCAAAATTAATCATTTATCTAATAATCAGACCCCCTGTTTCTGAAAATTTGATTAGCTTGCAGGCATGAAAAACTCAGACATAGAAACCATTATATTCGACTTTGGCGGTGTGATCCTCGATATCGACCCGCAACTGACCATGAACGAATTTGCACGGATGGGAGCACGTAAACTAGATGCCGACCAGACCAACGAACTCATATATCAGATCGTCCGGAAATTCGAAAAAGGGATCTATACCCCGGAAGTGTTTCGGGAGACGATGAAGGATTTTCTGCAGCTTAAAAAAATACAGGATCAGGAATTTGATGATGCCTGGAATGCCCTGTTGTATGATATACCCGCCAAAAGGATCAAAGCCATCGAGGAAAGTAAGGACCATTACCAGATCTTTCTCCTCAGTAATTCCAATGAGATCCATTACGACCTCTATGTTCGCGATCTGCAACTTCGTTTTGGATACCGGGAGTTTGATGAATTATTCGATAAAGCCTATTTCTCCTTTGATCTCCATATGGCAAAGCCCGAAAGTGAAATCTTTGAATTTGTGATTTACCAACATGACCTCAATCCGGCTAAAACGCTGTTTATAGATGATATGGACGTTAACCTGGCTACAGCTAAAAAATTGGGCTTATGTACTTATAAGATGCAAAAGCCGGAGAAGGTAAGGCACCTGTTTGAGGAAGGTAAATTGAAAGATGAAGTGAAGATTGTCTGGCCTGACGGAAAATAAGGTTTGGCAAAGTGAAACTTGCCGTTAGGTTAATTTCCGTATAAATTTCTAATTTCTAATTGCACGAATTGCACTAATTAATACATAATGTCAAACCTCTAATGCCTAATGGTGAATTATTCGTTTAGTCATTGAGCATTAATCAGGTCAATTAGAAATTAGAGCAATTCATTCCACTCTGATCAACTTCTCAATCCCAAATGTCCACTGCCCACTGACGAATTACTTCAGCCCAATCCTCCTAAAAAGGAATCAATAGTAAAATTCCCGTATTTCTTCCAGGATTTTAAGTACGCCTTTCAGCGTTTCCGTTTCCATCAGTTTTTGCCGGAATGGCTTGAAATGAGGATAACCTTTGAAGTAATCCGACCAGTGTTTTCGCATTTCCATGATGCCCCGTCGTTCCCCTTTCCAATCGCATGACCTTTCCAGGTGAATGGTGCTGATGCGGATCCGTTCGGTGATATCGGGTTTTTCCAGTAATTCCCCTGTATCGAAGTAATGTTTTATTTCCCTGAAAATCCAGGGATTGCCATAGGATCCCCGGGCAATCATCAAACCATCCACATCGTAGCTGTCTTTAAAGTGTTTGGCGGATTCGGGGCCGACCACATCCCCATTGCCGAATACCGGGATATGCATTCGTGGATTATTCTTCACTTCTCCGATCAGCGTCCAGTCGGCCGGAACACGAGGCCGCTGCGTGCGTGTGCGGCCGTGGATGGTGAAAGGCGGGTTTTGACCGTCACGGGCAGTTTGACCGCCCTGACAACTGCCTCGGTCATTTTCACCATTTTGGGAATGTCATTCAGAATACCGGCGCCGGCACCTTTGGATACCACTTTCCTGACAGGACAACCGTAATTGATATCGATCAGGTCGGGATTGGCTCGCTCAGCATATTGCGCCGCCTCGATCATGGAATCGATATCGTGGCCGAAAATCTGAATACCAATGGGCCGCTCAAATTCATCGAAGTCAAGTTTCTTTACACTTTTGGCGGCATCCCTTATCAGCCCCTCGGAGGAGATGAACTCGGTATACATCATATCCGCTCCAAACAGCTTGCAAACGTGACGAAATGGCGGATCGCTCACATCCTCCATGGGGGCGAGCAAGAGGGGGAATTCTCCAAGTTCTATATTTCCAATCCTTACCATTATGGTTTGACCGCTTTGTTTTCCTCGAAGCGGGGGCAAAAATATTAATTTTGCGGCTGCATTTCGAATTCGGATGAAACGTACGGTATTTCTTGAGCATATTTCTCCCTGGTCAAAGCTTCTGATCCTTTCAGGTCTGTTGATCGTTTCGGCTATTTTTACCAGCCTGCTGGGCCTCCTGCTCGGGAAAGTTTACTTTGGTACGGACCTGCAAACCCTGAGTGAGTATCTTGCCAATCCAACTTCTGAACCCCAGATCCTTTTCATGAAATTTTACCAGCTGATCAATCAATTTGGGGTCTTTTTCATTCCGGTCCTGCTTTTTGCTTTCCTTGTCAGTCCATCCGC